>SYJA01000094.1 GCA_005798555.1 Actinomycetota bacterium | reverse complement strand
GTCCGGCTGCCCTATCGCGGCGCGGACGGCAGCGATTATGTGCTGAACCTCATCGACACCCCCTGGCACGTCGACTTCACTTATGAGGTGTCACGGTCACTTGCGGCATGCGAGGGTGCGGTCCTCGTGGTTGACGCCGCCCAGGGCATTGAGGCGCAGACCCTAGCCAATCTGTACCTAGCGCTGGAAAATGATTTGACGATTGTGCCGGTGCTGAACAAAATTGATCTGCCGGCCGCGCAACCGGAAAAAAACGCCGCTGAACTTGCACGCATCATTGGCTGCGACCCCGATGACGTAATGCGGATTTCGGCCAAGACCGGCGAGGGGGTTCCTGAGTTACTTGAGCGCATAGTTCGAGATATTCCGGCACCGACAGGTGTTGCCGATGCGTCGCCGCGCGCATTGATTTTCGATTCGATCTACGACACCTACCGTGGGGTAGTGACTTATGTGCGCGTAATCGACGGGCGCATTGGCTCGCGTGATCGCGTCAAGATGATGATGACGGGTGAAGTGCATGAGTTACTCGAAGTCGGCGTCATCTCACCTGAGCCGGTGCCCGGCAGGGGCATTGGCGTCGGCGAGGTCGGTTACCTGATAACCGGCGTGAAAGACGTCCGGCAGTCACGGGTGGGAGATACCGTCACCACGGCGCAACACGGGGCAACACAGGCGCTGGGTGGCTACCGCGATCCAAAGCCGATGGTCTTCTCCGGTCTTTACCCGATAGACGGCTCGGACTATCCGGAGCTGCGCGACGCCCTCGACAAGTTGAAGCTAAATGATGCGGCCTTGGTCTATGAACCGGAGACGTCCTTGGCACTGGGGTTTGGGTTTCGCTGCGGCTTCTTGGGGCTGCTGCACATGGAGATCGTGCGCGAGCGTCTGGAGCGTGAGGCGAAATTAGATTTGATTTCGACCGCGCCCAACGTGGTCTACCGGGTACTTGGCGACGACGGCGTCGAACTGGTTGTCACGAATCCGAGTGAGTTCCCAACCCAAAAAGTTGACAAAATCTTCGAGCCGGTGGTTCGAGGCACCGTGATCTTGCCAAGTGAATTCGTTGGCACGGTGATGGAGTTGTGTCAACAGCGGCGCGGCCTGATGCTGGGAATGGACTACCTCTCCGAGGACAGAGTCGAGTTGCGTTACACCTTGCCACTTGCGGAGATTGTGTTCGACTTCTTTGATCAGTTGAAATCGCGCACGCGTGGGTATGCGTCATTGGACTATGAGCTGACCGGTGAGCAGGAGGCCGATCTGGTCAAAGTCGATATCTTGCTGCACGGCGATGCGGTGGACGCATTTAGCGCGATCGTGCACCGAGATAAGGCCATGGCCTACGGGGTGATGATGACCGGCAAGCTCAAGGAGCTCATCCCGCGTCAGCAGTTCGAGGTGCCAATTCAAGCGGCGATCGGGTCCCGCGTCATCACCCGTGAAACAATTCGCGCAATCCGCAAGGACGTTTTGGCGAAGTGCTACGGCGGGGATATCACCCGCAAGCGTAAATTGCTGGAGAAGCAAAAGGAAGGAAAGAAGCGGATGAAGATGGTGGGGCGGGTTGAGGTACCGCAGGAGGCCTTCATCGCCGCCCTGTCGACGTCTGACACCAATCCGAAGAAGTAGCGGGCGGTGCGCCCCTTATCGATCTACGTTCATGTGCCGTTCTGCGCTAGTAGGTGCGGCTATTGCGACTTCAATACATACACCGCGTCAGACCTGGGTGGTCAGGTGCAACGCGATGCATTTGACCAAGTCCTTATCTCTGAGGTACGACTGGCCGCCCTTGAGTTAGGCGCTGACCGGCGCGCGGTCGACTCGGTGTTCTTTGGCGGCGGGACGCCCACCCTGCTCAGCGGCGCGGCCCTGGTCGGAGTGCTAAAGGCCATAGCAGCGGAGTTTGGGTTAGTGGCCGGCGCCGAAGTCACCACCGAAGCAAATCCCGACAGCGTGGATCAGGCTAAACTCGACCAACTAGTTGCCGGCGGGTTCACTCGAATTTCCTACGGCGTGCAAAGTGTGGCGCCTAATGTCCTTAAGACCTTGGACCGAACCCACACCGCCGGCGCCGCCCGCACCGCAATCCAGCTGGCCCGAAGTGCAGGATTCGAACACATCAGCGCCGATCTGATCATCGCGACGCCAGGGGAGAGTGATGAAGATCTGCGGGCATCAGTTGATCTGGTAACCAGTGCCGGCGTTGATCATGTCTCCGCCTACACCCTCATTGTTGAGCCCAACACCCCGCTGGCTCGTCAGGTTGCAACGGGTGCGGTGCCAAGTCCTGATGACGAAACCGCCGCGCACCGCTACGGGCTAGTTGACGAGCTCTTGTCGGCGCGTGGGTTTAATTGGTACGAAGTGTCGAACTGGGCCAAGCCAGGCGGCCAGTGTCGGCATAACGGGCACTATTGGCGCAATGACGATTGGCTGGGCGTTGGGCCGGGTGCCCATAGCCATCGGTCCGGAGTGCGTTGGTGGAATGTCAAGCATCCACGTTCGTACGCTGTGTTGGTGGCCGCTGGTGAATTGCCTGTGGACCAGCGCGAGGTGTTAACCGCCCAGCAGGTCCACCTGGAGACCGTGATGCTGGGCCTGCGAACAGCGGCTGGTCTGGAGTTGTCGACGACGGGCGCGCTGGACCCATTGGCCATCAACAAACTGGTCAGTGACGGGCTCCTTGATAACGGCGCCAGGGCCGAAGGCTGGCTACGGGTCACCCCGCGTGGTCGACTCTTTGTCGATGCGGTCACTCGCGACCTAACCAGTTGACTTCTGGCTTCATATGTGGCTTAGAACCGGTAGCGTTCTGCGGTAGTCGTTGGCAAAAAGTGGCGGGGTAATGATCAGGTCCGCGGCATGTGGTTTCTGGCGTTACGGCCAGGCTGCCAGCGGCGCCACCTATGGAAGGGAAGAATCCGTAATGTCGATGAGTGGAGATAGTGCCCCGGTTAGTTCGGCGGCACCAGAAAAACCCCTCCGGCTACCCCGGTACTGCAGTCGGGTACTGCTTTGCGGGCTCTGAAGAGCAGTGATAGCTCAACTAGCGAAAAGCGGCCGGGTGGGCCCAGCGGTTAGGGCGCCCCGCGTGATCCCAAACACTCGGACACCGCCCCGGCAAAGAGTTCTGAGCGCAAATTGGCGTAAGGCGTATTGTTAGCACTCACAAGTCCGGAGTGCTAGTGCGGCCGCGGCCAAGGAGGTGCCCATGCTCGAGGATCGCCGTCTCGCCGTGCTTCGGGCCATCGTCGAGGACTACGTGTCAACCCATGAGCCAGTGGGTTCCAAGGCCCTGGTGGAGCGGCATCATCTCGGGGTTTCACCAGCCACTATTCGAAACGACATGGCCGCCCTTGAGGATGAGGGCTACATCGCCCAGCCACACACCAGTGCCGGGCGGGTGCCCACCGATCGCGGCTACCGGCTTTTCGTTGACCGGCTTTCGGGGGTCAAGCCGCTTAGCTCGCCAGAGCGCCGAGCCATCTCGGAGTTCTTGGATAGTTCGGTTGACCTCGATGACGTCATGGTGCGCACGGTGCGCCTGCTCGCGCAGATCACCAAGCAGGTGGCACTAGTGCAGTACCCGTCACTGTCACGAAGCAATGTGCGGCATATTGAGCTCATTGCGCTGAGCACCACGCGCCTGATCATGGTGCTGATCACCGACAGTGGCCGAGTCGAGCAGCGCACCATTGAATGCCTGGGCCCGATAACTGAAGTTGCCCTCGGCGATGTTCGGGCTCGGTTGCTCGTCGCCGTGAGCGGGCAGCCGTTTTCGTCGATTCCGGAGATACTTTCCGCCTTCAGCGGGCAATTCCCGGCGGAGATGCAGCCATTGGTGACCATAATTCAGGCAACTTTGCTGGAAGCTGTTACCGAGCGAATCGATGAACGCGTGGTGTTAGGTGGCACCGCCCACCTAGCGCGATACGGCGAGGCGTTCCCACTGTCGATCCAGCCGGTACTTGAGGCGCTGGAGGAGCAGGTAGTGCTGCTGCGACTCCTTGGTGAGGCGTCAACCAACAATATGGTGACGGTGCGGATCGGGCACGAGAATCCCGTGGAGGGGATGGAGTCCACATCGGTTGTCACCGCGCGCTACGGAATCGCGAATTCGGCCGCGGCCTCGCTCGGAGTTATTGGGCCAACGCACATGGATTACGCCGGAAATATTGCCGCGGTGCAGGCTGTCGCGCAGTATGTGGGCCGCATTTTGGATGAGCAGTGAGCGCGGCCGGCCCGGATTACTACGCCCTTCTTGGAGTCGCGCGTGATGCAAGCGCCGACGAGATCAAGAAGGCCTATCGCAAATTGGCGCGTGAGTTGCATCCGGACGTCAACCCGGACCTAAAGAGCCAGGAGCGCTTCAAGGTCATCACGGCGGCCTACGAAGTACTAAGTGATCCGGAGAAACGCCAGATGTATGACCTCGGCGGCGACCCGCTGAGTAGCAGTGGTGGTTTTGGCGGCTTCAGCCAAGGTTTTGATTTCGGCGACATCATGGACGCATTCTTTGGTGGTGGTGGCGGCGGCCGTGGTCAACGCGGCCCGCGAACCAGGGCAAGGCGCGGGCAAGATGCCATGATTCGCATCCAGATAGACCTTGCTGCTGCGGTTTTCGGGGCGACGCGAGAGATCACTGTTGATACTGCGGCGCGGTGCGCCACCTGCGACGGCTCGGGTGCCGCATCAGACAGCGCGCCCGTGACCTGCGTGATGTGTAAGGGCCGGGGCGAGATCCAGCAGGTGCAGCGGTCGTTCCTCGGGCAGGTCATGACTTCGCGGCCGTGCCCAACCTGCCAGGGTTACGGCAGCACCATCACCTATCCATGTCACGAATGCGCCGGTGATGGTCGAGTCCGGACCCGCCGCACCATCACCATCAAAGTTCCACCGGGAGTTGATAACGGCACCCGGATTCAGTTAACCGGCGAGGGTGAGGTCGGTCCAAATGGTGGGCCGGCTGGTGATCTCTACGTTGAGGTCCTGGTGCAATCGCACCCGGTGTTTGAACGCCAAGGCGATGAGTTGCACTGTGAATTGACCGTGCCAATGACCGCAGCAGCACTTGGTACCGCCGTTAAGTTCGACACCCTTGATGGTGAGCAGGAGGTTGACGTGCGGCCGGGTACGCAACCGGGATCAATCCTCACCCTGCGCGGGCTGGGTGCAGCGCGCTTGCGTGGCGGTGGCCGCGGTGATCTCTTTATTCATCTTGACGTTGCGATTCCGACGAAACTTGACGACGAACAGACTTCGCTGCTGAAGCAACTAGCCGACTTGCGGTCGGAGGACGTAGTGCGAGTGGTAGACGATGGCGCAGTCGCCGGCGGCGGGCTCTTTACCCGTCTAAAGGATGCGTTCTCGCCGCGGTGAGTGCCCCCGTCTTTCTTGTCGATGCGGTCAACCTGCAAGGAGTGCAGGTCAATGACGAAGTTGTGCTGACCGGGCCTGAAGGCAGGCACGCGGTCTCGGTGCTGCGCATCAACATTGGCGAAGTGATAGAGCTAGTTGACGGTAACGGCCTTCGGGTTAACGGTGCGGTGGCAGGCATCAGTGGTGGTGACACCCTTCGAGTTCAAGTAGGCGAGATGACTGTCGAACCAGCAGCCGCGCTACACGTCACCGTGGTGCAGGCATTGCCCAAGGGCGACCATGGTGAGTTGGCTGTTGACCTGTTGACCCAGGTCGGCGTCGATACCATCGTGCCTTGGGCGGCGATGCGATCGGTAACAAGATGGGCACCGGATCGGCTGGACAAAGCGTACGCCAAATGGCGGTCGGCGCTGAGCGCGGCAGCCAAGCAATCGCGGCGGGCCCGTTGGCCGATCCTTGGTGAGTTGGCAGCGACGGCGACGGTCGAGAGGATGATTTATGAACTCGTTGCTGAGTCCGGCACCGCCATCGTCTTGCACGAGGCAGCATCCACCCCGGTGCTGGATGTGCCCATCACAGGTATCGATGGGGCCAGCAACGTGATTTTGATCGTTGGACCCGAAGGGGGAATCAGCGATGCGGAGCGGGCGGCCTTCCGGGCGGCTGGCGCGGTAGAGGCGCGGCTAGGCCCGGGCGTGCTCCGGTCCTCGGCTGCCGGAGCCGTCGCGGTGGCCGTTTTATCGGCTGCCCGAAGCTGGGGTGGGCCGGTCGTGGGAGGATCAAGTACATGAGCGAGTGCCTGTTCTGCCGCATTGTTGCCGGGGAGATCCCCGCCGCTGAGGTGATGCGTACCGATGAGGTGGTGGCGTTTCGCGATATCGCACCGCAGGCGCCGGTGCACGTGCTGGTGATCCCGGCCGAGCACTATCCGGACGCCATGTCGATGGCCACGGCGGATCCGCAATTGGCCGGTAATTTGATCAAGGCTGCTACCGATGTTGCGACCGCCGAAGGGCTCGAGGGCGGCTACCGAATCGTGCTGAATACCGGTGACGATGGCGGTCAGACCGTCCACCATGTCCATGCCCATGTACTCGGGGGCCGGGCGATGAAGTGGCCACCGGGATGAGCGCATCGGTCCCCGATAGCGCGCAGGCGCAGGCCAAGATCACGGTGCCGCATTCACAATCCATGGTGGCGCTGATCGGCTCCGATGATGAGTTCTTGCGCCTTGTCGAGAGTGCATTTCCTGATTGCGATGTCCTAGTGCGGGGCAATGAGATCACGCTAACCGGCACTCCTGGCGATGTGGGGATCATCGAAGTCTTCTTTAGTGAGATGCTGACGATGCTGCGTACGGGCCAACCGTTGACGGCGGAGTCCGTCGAGCGCAGTATTTCATTGCTGCGAACGGGCGCGCGGCCCTCTGAAGTCTTGACTTCAAATATTCTCAGTAACCGAGGTCGCACTATTCGCGCCAAGACGCTAAATCAGAAGCGCTATGTAGATGCAATTGATAACAACACGGTGGTGTTTGGTATTGGCCCAGCCGGTACCGGCAAAACCTATCTCGCTGTTGCGAAGGCGGTGCAGGCACTACAAGCCAAGCGGGTCAACCGCATTGTCCTTACTCGCCCGGCGGTTGAAGCCGGTGAGCGCCTTGGCTTCCTGCCCGGCACCTTGTCCGAGAAGATCGATCCTTATCTGCGTCCGCTCTACGATGCCTTGCACGACATGATCGATCCAGACTCGATCCCGCGATTGATCACCAGTGGCACGATCGAGATTGCGCCACTTGCCTACATGCGCGGACGCACGTTGAATGACGCGTTCATTATTTTGGATGAGGCGCAGAATACCTCGGCCGAGCAGATGAAAATGTTCTTAACCCGGCTTGGCTTTGGATCGACAATGGTCATTACCGGCGATGTAACCCAGGTGGACCTCCCGAGCGGCACCACCAGTGGGCTGCGAGTGGTTGGCGAGATCCTCGAAGGCATTGATGATGTGGCATTTTGCCGCCTCACCTCTGCGGATGTCGTCCGGCATAAGCTCGTCGGGCGCATTGTCGAGGCTTACGACCGCTATGACGCTGAGCGGGCACCCAAGTGAGGTGCGTACATTGAGTGGGTCGGCGGTAATAGTGTCGAATGAAACCTCGATGCAGTGCGACACTCGGGCGTTGGTGCAGTTGGCTGGCTTACTTTTCGCGGAACTGCGGATCCACCCGGATGTGGAGCTGGGTATTCGGCTGGTCGATACTGCTGAAATGACTCGGCTGCATCTGCAATGGATGGATGAGCCAGGCCCAACAGACGTGCTGTCGTTCCCGATGGACGAACTGCGAAGTGCCCCGGTCGGCGCGGAACCCCAATCCGGACTCCTGGGTGACATCGTGTTGTGCCCGGAGGTGGCAGCCGCTCAGGCGACCGAATTCCTGCGGAGCCTAGATGCGGAGTTGCAATTCCTGACTATCCATGGGGTACTCCATCTAATCGGCTACGACCACATGACAGCCGCCGAGCACGCGCAGATGTTTGGCTTGCAAGATGACTTACTCACGACATGGCAGCTGCAGATTGCGGGAGCGAGATGACGGCGGTTGATATTTGGTGCATCGTCCTCGCGGTAGTGCTAGTTGGCCTGGCCGGGTTTTTGATCAGCGCCGAGACGGCTATCAACAGGGTTTCGCGTGGTCGAATCGAAGACATTGGGCGCGAGTCCGCTCGCCGTGCCGAGAGATTGTTGCTGGTTCTTCAAGATCGAGCCCGGTATGTAAATGTGCTTCTCTTCTTGTCAACCTCGGCAACTGTCACCGCAACTGCACTTATTACGTTTGCGGTCTACGACATCTTCACCGTGTACGGTACTTGGCCGGTCTGGGGTGCTTTGGGGCTAGCCGTTGTCATCATGGTGGTGATTTCATTTGTGGCGCTCGGCGTGGCCCCCCGGACCTTGGGGCGTCAGCACGCTGAGCGCATAGCGCTAAGAGCGGCGGGCACCGCCCGTTTCCTGGCGGCGGTGCTTGGACCGCTGACCACCTTGTTTATTCATCTCGGCAATGCTCTTACCCCGGGTAGGGGTTTTCGCGAGGGGCCGTTCGCGTCACAGGCTGAACTACTAGAGCTAGTCGACCAAGCCAAGGCCGACGCCTTGATCGAAGATGATGAGAGGCTAATGATTCACTCGGTATTTGAGTTGGGTGACACATTCGTGAAGGAGGTGATGGTCCCGCGCACCGAGGTGGTATTCATTGAGCGCAGCAAGTCACTTCGGCAGGCTATGTCGCTTGGGCTGCGATCTGGTTTTTCGCGGATTCCGGTGATCGGCGAGAACTCCGACGACGTAGTCGGGGTCGTGTACCTGAAGGACATGATGCGACGCACCTTCGAGCACCGCGAATCCGAAACTGATGAGCGGGTCGAGAGCTTGATGCGCGCACCATATTTCGTGCCTGATAGCAAGCCGGTTGACGCGTTGCTCCGAGATATGCAGTCTGCTCGAGTTCACATGGCGATCGCGGTTGATGAATACGGCGGCACCGCCGGCCTGGTGACCATTGAGGATGCCCTTGAAGAGATCGTCGGCGAAATTGCCGATGAGTATGACACGGCTGCTCCCGAAGTCGCCGAGTTGCCAGATGGCGCCTATCGGGTCAGCGCTCGGTTACACGTTGAGGACTTCGCGGACCTAGTCGGCATTGAAATTGATGGCGAAGAAGAAGGTGTCGACACCGTTTTGGGCTTTATGGCCAAACGCCTAGGCCGAGTGCCGATCCCCGGCGCAGTTGTCGAGGAACTCGGGTGGGCGTTGACCGCTGAACAAGGTGCGGGCCGGCGCCACCGGATCGGCACCGTGCTGGTCGAGCGCATCGGTGATCCATCGGTCCACGCTTCGCAGAGCGACCAAAGTGAGTAGCGAGTCCGCTGTTGAGGATGCCAAATTGGTGACCTTGGCCAAGGGCGCGGCGGCACGAATTGGGGCCCGCGCTGGTGCGGGCGTCCGAGATGAGATGGGGCGCAGCTATTCGGGCGCGAACGTGAGTGCCGGATCCTTCGAGCTATCTGCTCTCGAGCTTGCGGTGGCGCAAGCCCTGGCGGCCGGTGCTACTGGGTTGGAGTTGGCGGTGGTAGTTGGAGCTGAGCAAGTTGACCTGGAGCTGCTCCGAGCAGTTGCCGGTGGTGGCTTGCCCGTGCTGCACTGCTTTGCATCCGGTGAAATCCACGAGCGGCTTTCAACCTGATGCATCGAAGCGGATTCGTTTCGATCGTCGGCCGGCCTAATGCGGGTAAATCGACGCTGACCAACGCACTTGTGGGCCAAAAGGTCGCGATCACCTCGGATCGACCTCAAACGACGAGGCGTGCCATTCGCGGCATTCTCACTCGACCAGATGCCCAGATCATCCTGGTTGATACCCCAGGCCTGCACCGCCCGCGCACTCTACTCGGCGAGCGGCTGAATGAAGAGGTGCGTGAGACTTGGTCCAGTGTTGACGTTATCGGCCTTTGCCTGCCGGCTAATGAGGAGATTGGGCCAGGTGACAAGTTCATTGCGAGGCAACTCATTGCCTTGCGCCGCACGCCGATAGTGGTGATCGTCACCAAGGCCGATACCGTTTCGCGCGCCTTGCTGGCCGAGCACCTGCATCAAGTGGGTGAGCTGGCGGCTGAACTTGAAGGTAGCTGGTCCTGCATTGTTCCGGTGTCAGCCGTTAGCGGTGAGAACATCACGGTGCTCGCGGATGAACTTGCGGCATTGCTGCCAGCAGGCCCGATGCTGTACCCCGATGGCGAAGTCACGGACGAGCCGACCGAGATCGCGGTCGCCGAGCTCATTCGCGAGGCCGCGCTGGCTGGTGTGGTTGACGAGCTACCGCACTCGATCGCGGTAGTGATTGACGAAATGGGACCCCGCGATGGCCGGCCGGCGGATCGTCCACTCACTGATATTCGCGCCCTTTTGTATGTCGAGCGTGACAGCCAGAAGGCAATTGTCATTGGCAAAGGCGGGGCGAGGTTGAAATACGTCGGGACCACGGCCCGCGCCGGTATCGAGCAACTGCTCGGGACCAAGGTCTTCTTGGAGATCCACGTCAAGGTCGCCAGGGATTGGCAACGCGATCCCAAGGCGCTTCGGCGGCTGGGTTTTTGATCTTCGGGTGCGGCGTCCTTGGTCAGCACCGGTGATGAGAGACAATGGGCTGTGCCGCTCTACCGTGATGAAGCCATCGTGCTGCGAACCCAAAAATTGGGGGAAGCCGATCGGATCGTCACCTTGCTGAGCCGGGGTCGTGGTCGAATTCGGTGCGTGGCCCGCGGCGTGCGCAAGACAACGAGTCGAATCGGTGCACGCCTTGAACCATTTAGTCACGTCGATGTTCAACTTTATGAAGGCAAGTCCCTTGACACGGTCTCGCAGGTCGAAGCCCTGGCGTCATATGGTGCTGTGCTGGCTGGGGATTACCGGCGCTGGACTTCAGGCACGGCGATGCTGGAGACCGCAGAGCGCTTAACTCCAGAGGAACGTGAGCCGGCTGTGCAGCAGTACGCGCTGCTCGTCTCGGGGCTTCGCTCGTTGACCGCAAGTGAACATGACGGCGGATTAATCCTGGACTCTTATCTATTGCGCTCACTCGCTGTCGCCGGTTGGTCCCCGTCATTCGATGGCTGCGCAAGATGTAGTGCCCCTGGCCCGCATCGAGCATTCTCCGTGCAATCCGGCGGCATGGTGTGCGCCGCTTGCCGGCCACCGGGAGCGGGCGCCCCGGCCCCCGAAACCGTCGCCTTACTCGGTGCGCTCCTGAGCGGTGATTGGCCGGTTGCGGACTCGAGTGACCAACGTCATCGACGTGAGGCCAGCGGCTTAGTCGCTGCCTTCCTGCAGTGGCATCTGGAGCGCGGACTTCGCTCGCTGCCTCTGGTCGATCGCACAATCTCGGTTGATCATGTTTGGATGGGGGCATGACTAGGGCGCCTCAATCTGAGCAACCTAAACCTAAGCAGCCGAAACCGCATCCCTCCGGAGCCACCGCCCCGAAAATCCCAGCCGACTTGATTCCACGTCACGTGGCAGTGGTGATGGATGGCAATGGCCGCTGGGCCATGGAGCGGGGGTTACCCCGCACGGCAGGACATGAGGCCGGTGAAGCGAGCCTATTTGACTGCGTGGAAGGCGCACTTGAACTTGGTGTCGGGTGGCTATCGGCCTATGCCTTCTCGACCGAGAACTGGAAGCGCTCACCGGATGAAGTCAAGTTCTTGATGGGATTTAACCGTGACGTAATTCGTCGCCGCCGCGATGAGATGAACGAACTGGGGGTGCGGGTTCGTTGGTCGGGGCGGCGGCCCAAATTGTGGCGCAGCGTGATTACCGAACTTGAAATAGCCGAGCAGTTAACCGCGAAGAACACCAAGTTGACTTTGACGATGTGCGTTAATTACGGCGGTCGGGCGGAGATCGCCGATGCCGCAACCGCAATCGCCAAAGAGGTAAAGGCCGGGCGACTTGACCCCGATAAAATAAATGAGCGGATGTTCCATCGTTTTCTGGATGAGCCAGATATGCCTGATGTTGATCTCTTCATGCGATCCTCGGGGGAGCAGCGCACCAGCAACTTTCTGCTCTGGCAGTCGGCCTACGCTGAAATGGTGTTCCTCGATACTTTGTGGCCGGATTTTGACCGCCGGCATTTTTGGTACGCCTGTGAGATCTATGCCGCACGTGATCGCCGATACGGGGGAGCGGTGCCCAATTCGGAGCCGGGTAAGGCTGGACCCAGCTCTTGACCGCCGATGAGCACGGGCCCACCCAGTTTGCCCAACGCAGCTGGCGACCGGGACCGTTGGAGTTCTTGGCCGTTGGCCTAGTGGCCTTGCTCCTTGGGCAAAGTTGGTTGATAAGTATCTTTGATCAGCCGGCGGTGCAGACCGGAGCAACGATCTTCGTCGCCATCATCGTGCAGGCTCTGCCATTCTTGGTTCTTGGCGTGCTGCTGTCGGCGGCTATTGCGGCGTTCGTCCCACCCTCGGTTTGGCAAAAGGCGCTGCCAAAGAATCAGGTGCTTGCGGTTCCCGTTGCCGGGGCTGCCGGGTTTGTCCTCCCAGGTTGTGAGTGTGCGTCGGTGCCGGTTGCCGGTTCCTTGATGGCCCGGGGTGTGGCACCGGCCGCGGCTCTGGCGTTCTTGCTATCTGCTCCCGCCATCAACCCCATCGTCTTGGTCTCGACATTTGTCGCCTTCCCGGGTAACCCACAGATGATGGTGGCACGGTTGATCGCTTCCCTCGCCACCTCAATCATCATGGGGTGGTTGTGGCTGCGATTTGGCAAGGCCGAGTGGATCCGAATTCCCCGGCGCGATCACCTTGTTGGGGATTCCAACTGGCATACCTTCAGATTGACCGCAGCACATGACTTTCTGCACGCGGGTGGCTTCTTGGTTATCGGTGGTTTGACCGCCGCGGTCATCAACGTGGTGATCCCGCAGGAGTGGTTGGCCAACGTGGCGGCTAACCCGTTGCTTGCCATCGTCGGATTGGCATTGCTGGCGGTGATCCTCTCAATTTGCTCTGAGGCCGATGCTTTCGTGGCAGCCAGCCTGACCCAGTTCTCGTTGACCGCGCGCTTGGCATTCTTGGTGGTGGGCCCGATGATCGATCTGAAATTGATTTCAATGCAATCGGGGATTTTCGGGCGAAGGTTCGCTGTGCGCTTTGCCCCCACCACCTTTGTGGTAGCAGTCCTGCTAAGTATTTTAGTTGGGTGGTGGCTGCTCACATGACCCGTGAAGTGCAATCGGTTATTTTGTTGTTGGTCGGCAGCGCCGTGGTTCGCATTTCTTGGGGCACCACTTACCTCAATTACGTCAAGGAGGTGATGCGCCCTTGGCTGCTGATCTCCGGGGCGATCTTGGTGCTGCTCGGTGCACTCGCACTAATAGATGCGCTACGGCGTCGACCCGCCGGGCACGCCCATGCGCCGAGCATCGCGTGGTTGCTGCTGCTACCCGTCGTCACCATTTTCATTGTGGCCCCGCCGGCACTTGGTGCATACGCCGCCGCCCGAGACGTCACTAATTCGACGCCGGTCACCACCGCACTCGCCCCGCTCCCCACAACTGATCCGGTCAAAATGTATCTATCGGATTACGTCACGCGCGCGGTCTGGGACGAGGGCCGCACCCTGGCTGGCCGTCAGGTTGAGCTGACCGGATTCGTGACCGCCAATCCGGCTGGGGGCTGGTGGCTGACCCGGTTGCAATTACTGTGCTGTGCGGCCGATGCCTTCGCCTCCAAGATCGCGCCCGTCAACCTGCCGGCCGAGGCGGTGGCGCTACCGGAGAACACGTGGGTAACGGTGCTAGGGGAGTGGGTGCCCGGGGGTGGCACGGGTACCGACAATTCGATCCCCTTGGTTCAGGTGCGCACGCTCACCGAAGTTCGGGAACCGGAAAACCCGTACGACTAAGCCGGAACTGCCCGGTCAAAAACTTGGGCGGGCCACCGAAATAGCCCGCCCAAGCCCCCAATCGCACGAGGCGAATCGACGCGAAAGGAAGAGCAAATGCGGGTTTACCGATTGCGCACCTGCGTTCTTATCATACAGTTAATGAAAACCATTGTCAATCAGTGCTGACCGGCTAGATGCGCCCCATGAACTTATAGATGGCAATACCGACCACCGCGATCACCACTACCAGGCGCAGGAGGCGGGAGACGAAGCCAAGAACCGGCCAAGAAAGCACGAGCAACCACCCGAGGAAGAAGGCGACGAGCAGTAGCAAGATGCCGCCGAGCCAGGCCAGATCACCGGTTTGGATCAGTCCGAGGAACAGTGCAAGGGCCGTGAGTATGACCAGCAACCAGCGCGGAACCCGGTGCAACAGCACCAGAATCGGGAAACTCTTGCGCTCCAACGCTTGGCGGCCCGGGCCGGAGGTTGACGCGTTCTTGGGTTTCGGGGCCGTCGCCGACCCGCGGGGCGGTGGCCCACTGGGCCCGCGCACGCCGGTGTTCTTATCCTTCTTGGCCATGATTCCCTCCGAGTGTGCCCGCGGCCGGCGGAGCAGCACCGGGCGACTAGCGTCAGCAGTATGTTCGACCTTAATGCCTTGGCCAATTCACCAACTCCCGGCCTGCTGGTGGTGAGTAGATTTCGCGTCCCGGCCGAGCAGGTGGCGGAATTTGCGGCCACCGCACGCAACGCCATTGCGGTTTTGGCCGGCTGTGATGGCTTCATCGAGGCCCTGCTCGGCCAATCCACTGACGAACCCGATTTGCTGACGATCACTTCGCGGTGGCTGCACGTGGGTGCCTACCGTCGGGCGCTGTCCTCCTACGAAGTGAAAGTCTCGGTCATCCCATTGCTTTCACGGGCGATTGACGAATCTTCGGCTTATGAGCAAGTGCACCACCGGACTGCGCATTCGGTGCTTGATTCGGTAAGCGGGCTGGCCGCCGACGCGGGCTCCATCGGGCTTGGCCATGCTTCGGGGCCGCAGATCCCCGCAGTCCCGTCATGAAGTCATTTGAAAACCTGCGCGATGCTGGCGAGAAACTCGCCACTTTAGTTAATGCTGAGTACCCGCAGAAACCCGATGTCATCCTCGCGATCATTCCCAATGGCGTGCCGGTGGCCCTTCCGGTAGGTCGCGAGCTCGGCCTGCCGGTCCGTGGCTTGCCGGT
Source organism: Actinomycetota bacterium (assembly GCA_005798555.1). GTDB lineage: Bacteria > Actinomycetota > Actinomycetes > S36-B12 > S36-B12. The sequence goes on along the minus strand of SYJA01000094.1, from coordinate 3,786 downwards.
CCGGAGAACCGCCGATGGGCCGGTGGTTCTCGAAGTACCTCCCGTGGCGGGTTTGCGGGTAATCGTCATTGATGACGGGGTGGAAACCGGAGCGGTAGCCCGAGTGGTCGCCGCTTCGCTAATAAAAGGTGGTCCGGCGTCCTCGACCTTGGCAGTGCCGGTCTGCCCCCGGCAGTCGTTGGCGGAGTTGGGCCTGCGTTATGACCAAATAATCGCTATCGACAAGCCTCTGGTGCATAGGTCATTGGCTTGGCATTACTTGGATTTCGACACGATTGACGAAACCTCGGCGCTGCAACTGCTCGCTGACCAGTAGCCGGTGACCAAGTGGGTTACGGCTCCGGGCGCATTTGGCAATGACCCCGAAAGACTCGGGTAAATCATGAATGTCGCAGCCATTTCATCCACGGTGAGGCTTTGCTCCACCGCAGTGTCGAGGGATTAAACTCGCGCACTGGCGTTTGGCCAGCTAACTACCGCCCCAGCGATTATCGGGACGCAGTAACGCGCGTGACGTATCCATTCGACTCGCGCGTATTGCTAGCGACGTAGTAGACGGCGTTGGTGCCTATAAAGATCTGGCCCATGGAGGGCTTGTCACCTTTAACGGCCGTACGAGCGATTTCAACGCCTGTCTTAAGGTTAAGTACGACAAGAAAGAGGCGACAGGTCTTGCCGGTGCACTGTCGATCGTCGGTATATAGGTGCCCAGCCTTGTAGTTGATGGCAACGCCGGAGGAAGCTTTGATGGAATCGTTTTCCCATAGTTTTTGGGTCGATTGACCACCGCCGCACGTGAGGTAGCCAGCGACGTGCCCACTGTTCTGGTCGACCATCACTGCTACGCCAGACTTGTATGGATCGGCTGCCATCATGAAGAAATTCCAGGCTGCCCCGTTGCTGGAAAATGCTGGGATGCTCTGCAACTGTGAGGTCGTAGCGGCGCCTTGCGAAAATATGCTCATGGGGGCGGTAGCCGTCAAATCGGTGTTGTTGGCGAACACCACGCCACTACCGAGATAAACATCTGAACTCGCGGTTGTAACTCCGGAATCCGCTGTTAAGTAGGTTTTGCTCCAAGAGTCATCGAGGGTAAAAGAGTTAGCACCAACAATGAATCGCACGGACTGCGTGGTATTCGGGAAGTATAGGTATTCCTGACCGTTCTCCTCGACGATGGCCATGCGCGGGGAAGACACTGCCGTGGTGACCACCTCGGTTTTGGTAGATAAATCGGTTGGATCAATCCGCAGGAGAATTCCCGGTGGCAAGTCACCACCGCCGGTCGAGGCCCAACCCTTCATTAGCAAATCGCCGCTCTTGGTCGCAACCATGCCGTTATAGGCGGTCTGCTCATTGGGCTGGCCCGAGGAGTCAGGTGCCAGTGGTAATAACTTTGAAGCGACAATCTGAAATGTCACCGTGTCGATTTTGTACAGAACGCTACGAGCAACCGTATATAGGAATCCATTTGCGTGGACGAGTGCGCCGCCTGTGTAGTTCGCGGAGGTGCCCAGCGGCAGGCTAAGGATTGTGGTTTTCATCGTCTTCGTGTTGATTCGCGCGATATAAGGGGTCATCGACGTGGCATACTTCTTACTCAGTGCCCCAAGAAGGTTAATTTTGGAGGCGGGGGCTCCCTGCATGAGTTCCGTATACATGTCGAGCAAGTACGGAGCTCCGCCAACGACGTAGACATTGCTGCCCTTGCCTACGTACCCCCAAACAGGTACCGGTGGCAATTTAGCCACAGAAGTTTGGAGTTTGAGCGGGGTACCCTGTTGCGTAGTTTGGCCTAAGTTTCTGGGCAGGCCCGTGGGCGCTGCATGTGTGCGCCAGGTGTCAGCATGCTCAGACGGCCAACTCGTGTCGGCGTAGGCCGGACTACTGGGCGGCTGGAACAACGAAGGCTTGCAGTCAGCACTTGCAGCGGGGCTCGATTTTCCCAAATTACCGGCCGCGGTTTCTATGTTGGGCGATCCGAATGCAACTGACCCTGTCAGAGCTAGGAGCCCCGCCAATGTTCCGCTCAACATGACTCGCGAGGTTCGGAGCCGGAGTTGCATATTCAAGTTATAGCCCTTCATAAGCAGTACAGCATTCGGAAGTGTAACAGGTTCAGGTGGTGCGGGCGGTCCAATTGGTCCGATTGGTAGGCACGCGACAGAGATCAATCCTCGCGGCAGAGACGGATTGATTCGCAATCGAACCCAAATCGGGGTAGCTCCCTAATTCTTGAACAACCAATTGCCTTCCTCGTTTTTACCCCCGCGCCTTTCCCCATGGTGTCGGACGAATCATCCGGCAGCGAAAGACACGGTAGGAGCACGGCATAATGAGTTTAAATATTGTGGCGCCTATTCGCTATTTGCTTTGCGGAAATGTAAATTTGAGCTCACCACTCAACGAAGAAGTCCGGGACTGCCCCACCCCCTCAGACCCACTAACGAAGACAACCACATTTGACATGACCGATCCCGGTCGACAAGAAGTTGTTGGCCTTGCCTAGACTTCGGTTGTCCGCCGACAGCCAGCCGGAGTAAAGCGCGCCCCGCGCTCAGGAAGGAGCGCCTTGTGGCCACCGATCGTGTTGAAGCCGTAGTCAATCTCTGCAAGCGGCGTGGGTTCATTTTCCAGTCCTCCGAGATTTATGGGGGAACTAGATCGGCTTGGGATTACGGGCCTAATGGCGTAGAGCTGAAGGACAATATCCGCCGGCAGTGGTGGCAGCACATGGTGCGCGGCCGTGACGATGTCGTGGGACTTGATTCCTCGATCATCTTGGCACCGCAGGTTTGGGAGGCATCGGGCCACGTGAAAGCCTTCGTAGACCCGTTGACCGAATGCAAGAAATGCCACAAGCGCTGGCGCGCGGATCAGTTGATCGAGGCCTATCAGGAAAAGCACGGCAAGGATCCGGTAAATGGCCTAGCAGATATCACCTGCACCAATTGCGGAACCAAGGGTGATTTCACCGAGCCACGGGACTTCAACGGCATGTTGCGCACCACCATCGGGGTTGTTGAAGATGCGGGAGCTGTCCACTACCTGCGCCCGGAAACCGCCCAAGGGATTTTCGTGAATTACTTAAATGTGATGACGGCGGCTCGCAAGAAGCCACCATTTGGGATTGGGCAAACAGGGAAGAGTTTCCGCAATGAGATCACTCCCGGTAATTTCATTTTCCGCACCCGCGAGTTCGAGCAGGCCGAGATGGAGTTCTTCCTGCCGCCCGCCCAGAACGACCACTGGTACCAGTACTGGCGCAACGAGCGCCACTCCTGGTACATGGATTACGGCATCGATCCTGCCCGCCTGCGTCTGCGCGAGCACGCGGCGGATGAGCTGGCGCACTATTCGACCGGTTGCACCGACGTCGAGTACCAATATCCCTTCGGCTGGGGTGAGCTCGAGGGCATCGCCTGCCGCACCGACTTCGACCTCAAGCGCCACAGCGAGGCCTCCGGCAAGGACCTGCGCTACTTCGATCCCGAGACCAAGGAGAAGTACTTCCCCTGGGTCGTCGAGCCCGCCGCCGGCGTCGACCGCACCGCGCTGACCTTCCTGATCGATGCCTACGACGAGGAAGAGGTCGAGGGCGAGAAGCGCGTCGTGCTGCACTTCCATCCCGAGATCGCGCCCGTGACCGTCGGCGTGCTGCCGCTGGTCAAGAAGGAAGGCATGCCGGAGAAGGCGCTGGCGATCGATCGCATGCTGCGCGGCGCGCGCCTGGCGACCTACTACGACGAGAGCGCGGCCATCGGCCGACGCTACCGCCGTCAGGCC
>SYJA01000021.1 GCA_005798555.1 Actinomycetota bacterium | reverse complement strand
CGAACCACGCGCTGCCATATCCCCGCCGCCCGGCGCGGACGGCCAAGAATGCCGCCAGCAAGGTGGTGCCAGCGAGCGCGACCACGAAGGTCACTCCTGGACGCCCGATAAACGCCGCGTACTTACCGAGCCAGGTGCTCGATTGGGCGAATGCCAAGTCACCCCAGGCGAAGCCACCCCACGGCACCGTGCCACGCAGTGCCTCCTGGATAACCCAAAGGCAGGGCACCCAGATCGGCCAGCCCGGTACCCGGGTGACCAAGGCGATGGCGGCACCCATTAACCCAACCCAAAGTGCGCAGAGCAGGCTAAGGAGCAACCAGGCATCAACACCTGGCGTAGCCATCCAGGAAATCAAAGGCAGGAAGAACACCAAACCGGTGATCAACGCTAAACCAAATCCCCGTCTCAAGGTGGCGCGAAAGATCGCAATCGTCGAGAGCAGCACCCCAACCGGAGCGAGGGCCCCGATGGCGACCGGGGCGAAGGCTAAGTAGCAGCAGATCCCGGCCGCGATCGCGAGGGCGATGCCAACGGGCGCGGAGACCAGTTTGCCGTTCATTGCTCGCTCACGCTCATAGCTCTGCCAAGTCGCCACTATCAAATACCGTCGTACCGGCGACGATCGTCCGCAGGCACTTCGGCCCGCCATCGGTTAAGTCCGCAAAGGTAGCTACCGAATCCGAGCCTTGCCAGATGGCCAGGTGTGCTGGCGCACCCGCGACTAGCTGACCAACCCCGAAATACCCCGCGGCCTGCCACCCGGAAACCGTATGGGAATCGATCGCGGCGTCGAAAGTCAAACGCTGGCCGACTTGATAATGGTGTGTGGCCGCGCGCACGGCTAGCCACGGATCCATCGCCGTGACCGGGCTGTCGGAGCCCATTGCCAGCAGTACACCAGCGGCCGATACGTCGGCAAGTCGATTCATCTTGCGGGCTCGGCCAGCTCCTAGGCGTTGCTCGTACATGCCACCGGGTGCGCCCCAGAGCGCGTCGAACATCGGCTGCATACTCGCAATGACTCCAAGTTGACCCAGCACGGCGATCTGTTGGTCGTCGAGCATCTCCGCGTGCTCGAGACGATGGCCGGCAGCTCGCATGGCCGGAACGCCACAGCGCTCAGCGGCAGCCGTCAGCCCTGCAATGACCAGATCACTTGCTCTATCCCCGATGACATGGAACCCGGCCTGCAACCCGGCACCGGTCGACTTAGCGACATGGTCCGCAATATCGGCCGCGGTTAAATACTGCGCACCATCGGTACCGGATTCATCCGCGTAGCTATGGCGCAGGCAGGCGGTGCGCGAGCCGATGGCACCATCGACGAATAGATCACCGGCGGCGCCGATCGCGCCAAGTTCCAAGGCCTGCTCGATCCCGCCATTGCTCGCAAGCTCACCCCAGTACCCGCAAACCACTGGGCCGGGCTCTACCGCGGCGAGTTCGAGCAACTCACGTAAATCCGCTGGGCTGGAGATAGTGGGGCCGGCCATCTCGTGGAAGGCCACAATGCCGTGCGCGGCGGCATGTGCTCGGGTGGTGCGCTGTGCCAGCGCCCGCTGCCCGGTGCCAAGTGAATCAAGTGCCGCCTCGCGGGCCTGGTGGTGCGCCTGGCGACTTAGCAGGCCATCGGCTCGAAAGCCCGCGGCCTGCTCGACCCCGGGTAACTGCGCGAGCAGGGTGCTGCTGACAACCGCCGAGTGCACGTCAATGCGCGACAGATAAACAATACTGCCCCAGGTCGCACGATCCAGTTCGGTGCGAGTTGGAGCGCGGCCTTCGGGCCAGCGGGTCTCATCCCAGCCGTGACCGAGGAGGACTGCGCCTTTTGCCTCGCGGGCCGCCGCCGAAATCAACGCCAAGGCTTCGGCTAGCGACGAAGTGCCAGATAAATCCAGGCCCAACAAGGTGATACCGGTGCTGGTGGCATGCACATGTGCATCAACGAATCCCGGCATAACCAATGCACCTTGGACGTCGACAACGGCATCCGCGCTGTCAAGGTGGTGCACGGGATCATTGCCGACCCAGGTGATTGTTTCGGAGTCGACCAGCATGGCGGTTGGAGCCGCAGAGCCGAAGCGATAATTCGGTGTGTAAATCACTGCACCGGTAATCAGCAACCTGCGGTGCGCCTGCCAAGACGGTGCCGCAAACTCTCGGGCCACGAAGCTAACCGCGGCCCAAGCTGCGGCCAATCACCATTCGTTGCACTTGATTCGTGCCCTCAACAATCTGCAGCACCTTCGCCTCCCGGAAATAGCGCTCAACGGGGAAGTCTCTGGTGTAGCCGGCGCCACCGAAAACCTGGATAGCGTCAGTGGTTACCTTCATCGCACTATCGGTGGCCATTAGCTTTGCCATCGCCGCAATCGACGTGAAATTGAGCCCGGCATCCTTGCGGCGTGCGGCCTCAAGGTACAGCGCCCGAGCAGCCTCAATACTTGTTGCCATGTCGGCCAACATGAACGACACGCCTTGCAGATCGCGAATCGGCCGGCCGAACTGCACCCGAACCCCTGAGTACTGGGCGGCCGCATCGAGTGCCGCCTGTGCCAATCCAACCGCGCACGCTGCGATCCCCAGCCGACCGGCGTCAAGGGCCGCAAGTGCCACCGTAAAGCCCGCGCCCTCGGCTGCAATGCGGCGGGACTTTGACACCCGAGCATCAACAAGGTGGATCTGGGCGGTCGGAGACGAATTGCTGCCCATCTTGTGTTCAGGGGTGGCGGCGGTTAGCCCGGGGGTATCGGCGTTCACCAGCAGGCAACTAATGCCTTTCGCTCCCTGATCGCCGGTGCGCACCATCAGGCTGTAGAAGTCGGCGACCCCGCCGTGGGTGATCCAGGCCTTGGTCCCGTTGACCAGATAGTCATCCCCAGCACCGACCGCCCGGGTGGTGAGTGCGGCGGCATCTGACCCGGACTCAGGCTCACTCAAACAGTAGGCCCCAAGGAGCCCGCCGCCGAGGAGATCCGGTAGCCACTGCCGCTGCTGGTCTTCGGTACCAAAATCTGCCAGCGGGAAGCAGGCAAGGTTGTGGACACTGACGCCCACCGCCACGCTCATCCAAGCACGCGACAGCTCTTCGAGAACCTGCAAGCTGACTTCATTCGGTTGGTTACCGCCACCAAATTGCTCCGCATACGGCAAGCTCATCAATCCGAGTTCACCCAGCATGGTGAACATCTCCCGCGGGAAGTAAGCCGCAGCCTCGGCCTCGTCTGCGCGGGGACGCAACTCCTTAGTCGCGACCTCATGGGTGAGGTCAAGCAGTGAAGCGGCCTCTGTAGTGGGCAGCCGGCGCAAGACGCCACTGGTTTGCCAGGCAATGGTCATGTGCCTAATGCAATCACTAGTTCGCGCGGCTGAGCGTTGACGGACTCAACACCATCATCGGTGCAAATCACTATGTCTTCGATCCTGGCCCCATATGATCCGGCAAGATAGAACCCTGGCTCGATACTAAATGCCATCCCGGCGGCCAGGGGCAGGTGATTGCCGGCGACGATGTAAGGGTCCTCATGTGACTCTAGGCCAATGCCGTGACCGGTGCGATGGATGAAAAGCTCACCGAGACCTGCATCGGTTAAGACATCGCGGGCAACGGCATCAATGTGCGCACAGGTGGCGCCGGGGTGCACCGCGGCACTCGCAGACCTTTGGGCCTGGAGAAGTACCGCGTAGGAAGCCGCGAATTCAGAACTTGGTGCGCCGAGGTGATAAGTGCGAGTGCAGTCACTTCGATATCCATCTGGCATGGTGCCACCGATATCAACGACCACCGGGTCACCGATTGCCAGCACGCGATCTGACACATCATGATGCGGGCTGGCGGCATTTGGGCCACTGGCAACTATTACGAAATCCACAGCCACGTGCCCGGCGGCAATTATCAAATTACCGATGTCGATTCCGATTTCGCGCTCGGTCCGCCCGGGGCGAAGTAACTCCGGCACCTTGGCGTGCACCTGATCGATGGCCGCGCCGGCTCGACGCAGAGCTGCAATCTCCTCTGCGTCCTTGCGCATGCGAATCGGGGTGATGAGCTGGCTCGCGAGTACCTGCCTTGCATTTGGCATCGCGGCCCGCAGATCGAGAACTTTTTGCGCCCACATGTGATCGTCGAGTGCCACTACCGAGGCAGCGCCGACCAACTGTGCTGCCAAGGCATACGGATCGTCGGTTTCCTGCCAGCTTTGAATGTCGATACCGAGCTGACCGACCGGGCTGGCTGTAGCTGCGAGAATTTCCAGTGCTGGCACCACGAGCACCGGATCAGCTCCCACCCGAACCACCAAACAGGTGAGACGCTCCAAGGGCTTCGCCTCGTACCCGACTAGATAGCGCAGGTCCGGGCCGGGGGTGATGAGCGCAGCATCGATACCCGCGATCGCCAACTGTTCTTGAACGTGCGTTAGCCGCCTGACGAAACTCATGACCCCACCGTAGGTCATGGCCCCGAGGCCGGCACCAGTTCACCTGAGCGCATGGGCGCCAAGATGATCTGACAACATACGAACCATGGTCGCTCCCGTGCTCCTTTTGGACACTGCAATGCTGTATTACCGGGCTTTTTATTCACTTCCGGACACCATGACGGCCCCAGATGGCGCTCCGCACAACGCCATTCGGGGGTTCTTCGGCACCGTTAACCGCTTGGTCGAGCAGTATCAACCAAGTGGCCTGGCGGCCTGTTGGGATGTGTCTTGGCGACCACAGTGGCGGGTCGACATACTCGCTTCCTATAAGACCCACCGACTGGCAGCTGACGAGGCGGGGCAAACCCGCGGTGCAGCTGAGATGCCGGACACCTTGGGCCCGCAGATCGCGGCGATCGCGGCGATCCTAGATGCCATGGGGGTGGCCCGCCCCGGGGCCAAAGATCATGAAGCCGATGACGTTATTGCCTCACTTGCCACCAGCAGCAAAGCGCCCGTGATCATCGTCTCCGGTGATCGTGATCTCGTTCAACTGGTAGACGACAACGTGAGTTTGCTGATGACGGTCAATGGCGGCATGGAATTATGGCCACTGCTGACACCAGCCGGCGTGGTCGAGCGATTCGGTGTGCAGCCGACCCAGTACGTGGACTATGCGACTCTTCGTGGGGATCCATCTGATGGCTTACCCGGTGTGCCTGGCATCGGCGCCAAGACCGCGGCCGCACTAATTGGCAAGTACGGGTCAATTGACGAGCTCGTCTTGGCGGTTGAGCGCACCGAGATCACCAAGCCCTTGACTCCGCGTTTTGCGAAGCTAATTGCTGAAAACCTCGAGCAGATTCATGCGACGCGTCAGGTTGCTACCGCGGTACGCAACTTGGAACTGCCGGGCGACCTCGGGCTGCCAAGTACACCCAGGGACAGCGCCCGGCTGCGGGACTTGGCCAGCTCATGGGGCGTTGAACGCTACCTTCGGGTTGGCTCACTCCACCTGTGAGGTGTAGGCGATCACGCCACGGTTAATTGAATCCACCGCAAGGTGCACGGTTGCCCGCATTGGGTCGTCGGCTTCCAAGGCGCTGGTCACCTGCCCTAAGACGTCAATGACTTGGCGGGTCCACCGAACAAAGTCACCGGCTGTTAGATCACTGGAGTCCAAGACCAGTTGCAGTGAAGCCCCGGTCGCCCACCGGTGCAGTGCCCACACAAATCCGGCATCTAGTTCCCTGGTGATGTCTAGTCCATGCCTGGCTTCGGCGTCATGGATCATCGCCCAGATGCCGGCCATCTCCCGCAGTGCGCTCTGGACGGCACCACCAGGCAGCCGGGGCGATTCATCGTCCTCGGACCGGCGTGACTCGTACACGATGGCAGAAACCGCGGCCGCCAACTCTGGTGCACTCAGGCCGCGCCAAGTGCCCTCGCGCAGACACTGGGCCGCCAGTAAATCCGATTCAGTGTACAAACCCATGAGCATGGTGCCCGACCTGGTAACCGCTGAACTGTCACCAGGACTGGTGAGGTAACCGAGCTCGGAAAGAACCTCACAGACGCGATCGAATCGGCGACCGATCGAGTTGGTCCGACCTTCTACCCGAGTCTCCAGATCCTTGATTTCACGCTTCGCCCGCATGTACCTCTCGGCCCACCGCGCGTGCTGCTCGCGATCAGCACAACCATGGCACGGATGATGACGAAGTCGGGACCGTAGCTCCACTACCTCGGAGTCCTCGCCACTTGATTGCCGGCGCGTTCGATCAGGTGCCCAGTCGGCGCTCAACTCCCGAAGCGTCGATGCTAGGTCACGTCGTGCTTGGGCATTGCGGGAGTTGAATCCTTTTGGGATACGCAATTTTGCAATTGCCACAACAGGTGCGGTGATCTCAACGGTAGAGATCCGGCGCACCTGTCGATCGGCCGTTAAGACCATCGGCCGTGGCTCATCGAGGGTATTGCCATTACCCGGATCAAGTACAACAACCGGACCGGAGCGACGTCCGCCCGGAATGATGAAGACGTCGCCTGTGCGCAATGCCCGAAGTGAACTAGCAGCCGCCTCACGTCGAAGTTGAGCCGCGTTCCTTGTTAGATCCTTCTCCCGCCGGGAGGCATCCTCGCGCAACTGCGCGTACTGCTCGAAATCACCTAGATGGCATTGCATTGCCTCCCGGTATCCTTCGAGTGCTTCTTCGTGCTTGCGCAGCGAAGTTGCCAGCCCAACCACAGATCGGTCCGCCTGAAATTGCGCGAATGAGGTTTCGAGGACCGCACGTGCGGCGTGGTGGCCGATCCGGGAGACCAGGTTCACCGCCATGTTGTAGGACGGCTGGAAGGAGGATTTGAGTGGATAGGTGCGAGTTGAAGCCAGTCCGGCAAGGGCCCGTGGGTCTAGGCCTAAGTGCCAGAGAACTACCCCGTGTCCTTCGATATCGATCCCGCGCCGACCGGCGCGACCGGTTAATTGGGTGTACTCCCCCGGGGTTAGGTTTACGTGGGTTTCACCGTTCCACTTAACCAACTTCTCCAGCACCACCGACCGGGCCGGCATATTTATGCCAAGAGCCAAAGTCTCTGTTGCGAAGACAACCTTCAGTAGGCCCTGTTGGAACAGACCCTCAACCACCTCCTTGAAAAGTGGCAGCAAACCAGCATGGTGCGCAGCAATACCGCGCTCCAGGCCCGCCAGCCAGTCTTCATACCCGAGTGCGGTCAGGTCACCCGGCGGTAGGTTGCCGGTCACTTCGAGAGCGGCTGTGCGTATGGCCTTGCGTTCTGCCGGGTTCGTGAGCCGCAGTCCCGCGTGCAGGCATTGCTTTACCGCATCATCGCAACCGGCCCGGCTGAACAGAAAGTAGATCGCCGGCAGCAGGCCATCGCGGGCCAAACGATCAATTGCCTCACTTCGCCACGGGGTGTGTGAACTGCGATGCCGACGCCGACCGCCGCGACTGCTGCCGCTCTGCCGACTAATGCCAGATCGATCATTGCGAGTTTCTTCGCGGGCGATTTGCTCTAGATCGGGGTTGACCAGTGTTTGCTCGTCATCGATAAACAGGTCATACATCCGAGAGCCGGCCATCACATGTTGCCAAAGTGGCACAGGTCGATGCTCTTCGACAATGATGTCGGTATCACCACGAACCGTGGCCAGCCAGGCACCGAACTCTTCGGCATTACTAACGGTTGCCGAAAGGGCTACGACGGTGACGGACTCCGGCAGATGAATTATGACTTCTTCCCAGACCGCCCCTCGGAATCGATCAGCAAGGTAGTGAACCTCGTCCATCACCACATAGGCAAGACCGGTAAGCGTTGACGAACCGGCGTACAACATATTTCGTAGCACTTCGGTGGTCATCACGACAATCGGGGCCTCGCCGTTGACCGTGTTGTCGCCGGTGAGCAAGCCGATGCTGTCGGATCCATAGCGCTCGACCAAATCGTGGTACTTCTGATTGGAGAGGGCTTTAATAGGAGTCGTGTAAAAGCACTTGCGGCCGGCGGCAAATGCCAGATGGATAGCGAATTCGCCGACCACCGTCTTGCCTGAGCCGGTTGGGGCTGCTACGAGCACCCCGCGACCAGCGGCGAGGCTCTCGCAGGCCCGCACCTGGAAGTCATCGAGGCCAAATTCATATAGGCGGCTGAACTTGCCAAAAGCACTAGCGCTGGTGCGCGACCGGCCCACCGCTGCGGCGTATCGCTCCGCAGGAGAGGACATGGCCTAAGGCTACGCAGGTAAGCCAATTAGGGCGCGAGGACTCGCAGGGCGCCAGATGCAACCTGCACCTGCACTGGTAGCGGACCAAGTCGTTCGCCGTCGGCGTAGGCAACCTGACCCGCTGCGGCCACGGTGACCGACCGGCCCCGAAACATTTGCACCGCGGGGTTAGCGACATGGGTGCCCTTGTACACGGATGGGAAAACCCGTAAAAATACCGCCTTCGAAACCTCGTGGAGCCAGGTGATATCTAGTTCACCGTCGTCAATGACCGCATCAGGGCAGACCCGCATGCCACCGCCGTAACTGATCCCATTACCAACGCTGACCAGCATCGCGGTATCGGCATAGGTGCTGCCGTCAACGGTTACGACATAGGGCAGCGCCGAGAAGGTGCGCAGCTCCCCCAAAATTCCGAGCAAATATCGGGCCGCCCCCCGGGGCCAACGCAGGTTATTGGCCCGCTCATTCACCGAAGAGTCGAAGCCGGTTGACATGACACCTAGGTACCAATGCTGCTCGCCCCCGGGCATGGTCACTCGGGCCAGGTCGATGGTTTTTGGGGTGCCCAGCTGGTCGGTGATGACCCGGCCCGCGGCAGCGGGGTCGCCCAGGGGCAGCCCTAGGGTGCGGGCATTGTCGTCACCGGTACCGGTCGGGATGACGCCGAATAGGGTTTTCGACTGCGCGAGGGCCGGCAAAACCGTATGAATAGTGCCATCTCCGCCGCAGGCTACGACAATTTCTACCCCACGGGTCACCGCGTCTTGGCTGGCGCGGGCCGCACCCTCCCGGGTGGCTGGAACGCAGATCGTGGTCTCGATCCCGGCCGCGCCCATTACTTGGGCGGCAATACCCGCCGCCCGCAGCCCATTACCTTTGCCAGCATGGGCATTGACAATCAAACTGGCGCGCAGCATCAGGGCTTCGGTTCGTCAATCGGCGGATCCGGTTCAATCGGTTCAAGGTCGCGAAGCCCTGGAATGGTAGAGGCCTCATCATCATCAAGGGTGCTGAAATCCTCGTCCTTTGGTCGGCGTCGCGCGCGCCGGCGGTCGTTACCAAGGCTAATCAGGATCGAGACGATAACCAGTAGCAAAATCGGGCCGGCCAGCAACAAAAGATTGATCGGATCCCCCGTAGGAGTTGCCACCGCAGCAAAGATGAAGACGATAAAGATGATCCATCGCCACCATGAGACCAAACGGGCACCCGATAATACCCCGGCGAAGTTCAGCAGCACAATCATCAGCGGTGCCAGGAAGCCGACGCCGAATACCAGGATTGTCCGGATAAAGAATGAAAGGTAGCGATCAACCGAGACGATATTCTCCACGCCCGCGGGCGTGAACCCAAAAAGAATTTGCATGCCATACGGCAGGACGGTGTAGGCCAGCATCACCCCGCCGGCGAAGAGCGGGGTCGCAGCAGCGACAAACCCCAAGGCCCAGAACTTCTCGTTTCGTCGCAGGCCGGGAGTCACGAAACGCCATAGCTGGTAGAGCCAAATCGGTGCGCTGAGAATGATCCCGGCAACGGCCGCGACCTGAATTTGGAGGACGAATGGATCTGCAACTCCGGTTAGCGCCAAGATAACGGTCTGGCCATTGGCCCGCGCCTGCTCGACTACCGTTTCAAATGGGGCGCTGAGCCAGCCAAACAACTGCGGATAGTAGATCCAGCCAACAACCATTCCGAGGGCAATTGCAATGCCGGCCTTTAGTAACCGCGAGCGTAACTCACGCAGGTGGTCCGTAAGCGGCATCGCTCCCGCCGACTTCACCTGCTGGACTTCGGCCATCGAAAGGGTGCCTGCTAACTGCGTTGGAAACTAGCTCTCGGAAGTTCCCTTGGATTCCACGACCGGGGCCGGCTCAGTTACCGGCTCGGCCGGGGCTGGCGCGGAAGTAATGACGTGTGGCTCGTCGCCGCCTACCAGGCCCTTGGTCTCGGCTTTGAAGATGCGCATTGATCGGCCCAAGCCCCTCGCGGCATCTGGCAGCCGCTTTGCGCCGAACAGGAGCGCGATAATCGCGATGAGGATCAACCACTCAGCACCACCAAGATTTGGCATTCCTATACCTCCGTGTCTTGGCCGATTAGGAAACTGGCCGGTATTGGCTCATCATAGGCCGCAAGGGCGGCAGCGGCCTGCCTAACAATAACATTTCGCAAATCTGCCGGCTCTACCAGTTCGGCATAGCCCCGCAGTGACATCACCAGTCGTACCAGCCAGGTCCGGTCATGGGCTTCGATACTGGCGGTGACGCTACCGTCCGGGTACTCCTCGACGACCCGCATTGGGTGCACATCCAAGGCCCACCGGACCTCGGGCCGGAGCCTGATAATGGCCTTGATGGCCATGGTGGAGGCCGCAGGAAGCCGAGTTTGCGCCTCGGTGGCCTCTATTACCGCACCAACCTGGGCAGCCACGATGCGATCAACCCGAAAGGTGCGAACCGCGCCGGCAGTTCGACAAAATCCCTCCAAGTAGGTGCGCCCATCGGTGGCCTGCAGTTGGAAAGGTTCGACATCGCGCTCGGTGACGGTGTCGCCGGCTACCCCGCCGTAGCGCAAGCGGAGCAATCGCTTTTGCTGAATCGCTAGGGTCACATTTGACAGAATCTCATCTACCTCGACGTCACTGAGTAGCACCGACGCATCTACATCACCCACCGCATGTTGCAGCCTGCTGGTTGCCGAAACGAGTGCGGCTCGATCATGGGAGCCGGGAACCTGCGCTAGCAATCGCAGTGCGACCAGCAAAGACATGGCCTCGGCCGGTGCGACCCGAAGTGGCTTGCGCAGGGTCTGCGGATCAATTACATGGATCCGCCCGTCATCCCAGAAATCAATATCGACTAATTGGTCCGGGCCATGGCCTGGTAACCCGCAAACGATTAGGAGCCAAAGGTCCCTCTCAAGTTGAGCAGGCGAGACATCAAAGAATGCAGCCGCCGTACTGACCGTTACCCCATCATTTACCGCCAGCCACGGCACTAGGGCAAGCAGGCGCGAAAGCCGGGCGATTGAGCTGCTATCTGACTTCATTCACGATCACCACGATGCACCTGCTCGATGCGTTCTAGTGACTCGCGAACTTCCTGGCGCAAGCCTTCTGGTCTGAGGACCAAGGCACCGGTGCCAGCCGCACAAGCCAGTGCCTGCAATTGCTCGCTAGTGCGGGCGCCGACAACAACGGCGCCCGCGGTAAATGGGTCCAGCCTTGTTTGGGACTGGCTCAAGCGCCGCAGTTCGGCACCTTGTCCAGCCCGCACGTAAACCTTGGCGGCCAACGGGCTGTCGGGCTCGTGGGCTCCGACTAATGCCCTCGCGTTGCAATCCGGCGGCATCGGGTGCTGCTGCAGGTCAGCGAAGACCTGCACGGTGCCAGCAATTCTTGACAGCCGAAATACTCGAGTTGCCGCACGATCGTGATCATGGCCAACGAGGTACCAGTGTCCATCGCTGGCCACGACGGCCCAAGGGTCAACCTTGCGTTTCATGGCTTTTTGGGCATTACCCGACCGGTAGTCAAATGCCACCACTCGTTTTTCGCGTACCGCAGTAAACAGCGGGAGAATTGCGGCATCGGTCTCGGACCAACGCACATTGACCCCGGGTGAAAAACCCGAGGCGGTGACCTCTGACTCCTGCGCGGCTTCGAGCTTTCGAAGTGCCGTGGTTGCGGCGGGACCCAATATTGCTTCGTCCCAGACGCTGGCGGCCAACGTCAGGACCGCGAGTTCCTCAGCGGTAAATGACAAGCCCGCCAATTCGTAATCCGTAAGCAAGATTCGGTAGCCCTCGACTTCGCCATTGACATCGGTCACGGTGTCGATCGGGATGCCCATCCCCCGCAGTTCATCCTTGTCGCGTTCGAACATGCGCTCGAAGGCAGCGGCACTGGGTGCGTCAAGGTATCCGGGGACAATACCTTGAATGTCGGCACGTTTGACCGCGTGCCGACTGGCCATCAG
Organism: Actinomycetota bacterium; assembly: GCA_005798555.1. Taxonomy (GTDB): domain Bacteria; phylum Actinomycetota; class Actinomycetes; order S36-B12; family S36-B12. Next base: position 27,496 of record SYJA01000021.1, on the reverse strand, counting down.
GCAGAAGACAAGATTCAGAAGGCGTTCAGTGCGGTCAATTCGCGTTGACGCCATTGCGGACTAGCCGACGCTCAACAGATCGATGATGAAAACCAAGGTCCTTCCCGCCAGCCGATGCCCGGACCCGGCCGCACCGTAGGCAAGGTCTGGTGGAATAACCAACTGCCGGCGACCGCCGACCTTCATGCCGGGGATCCCCTCCTGCCACCCGGCGATCAACCCGTTCAACGGGAAGGTGATGGATGCGCCGCGATCCCAGGAAGCGTCAAATTGCTCACCGGAGTCAAAATCTACGCCTACGTAATGCACTTCGACCTGACCACCGGCCACCGCTTCTGCGCCTTCGCCGACTACTAGGTCGGTGCTGACCAATTTGGTGGGCGCCGGACCTTCGATGAATTCAACCTCTGGCTTAGTGCTCATCTGCTGCCCCAATGACAAGTCGGCTAGGAAACTGCGGTTATCTGCACAATGAAGATCAGTGTTTCATCGGGCTCAATGCCAGTGCCTGAGGGTGGGTTGGGCCCGTAGGCCAAGGCACCGGGGATCAGCAATAGGCGCTCGCCACCGACTTTCATGCCGGGTAGCCCATCGATCCAGCCCTGGATCAAGCCACCGGGGTCAAGTGGAAAAGCCGCCGGGGCGCCCCGGGCCCAGGAGGAATCAAACATGGTTCGGCTGCTGAGGCCGATCCCGCAGTAGTTGACCTCGACGGTTGCCCCGATGGCCACCGGTGCTCCGGAGCCGGTTACTAGGTCAACGGAGACCAATTCGCTGGCCGGGCTGGCCCCCGCTGCCACCGTGACGGTGGGTACGCCAGCCGGGTCCAGTTGCACAACGACACCGTCAACCTCCTGGCCTGCCATCGGCGCTGACTGCGCCGGTACCGGGGGTTGGGCCAATGCGCAATTTGAGGTCGCGAACGGGGCCAGAGCCGCGTCAGTTACCGTCGCCGGGCTCGGGGTCGGGTCGCTGGCCGACCCGCCGGAGCAACCAGATAGCAAAGCCACTGCGAGTGCGATGGACGTGACGAGGACACTTGATCTAAGGGTGCGGCGCATTGCATAACCTTAACCTGCCCTCACATACTGGCAATCAGGCGCTCGACTCGCTCATCAACAGCCAAGAATGGGTCCTTACAAAGCACGGTCCGCTGGGCTTGGTCATTCAATTTCAGGTGTACCCAATCCACGGTGAAATCCCGATGCTTTTCTTGAGCCCGGCGCACGAAATCGCCGCGCAATTTGGCCCGGGTGGTCTGAGGCGGGGTTGACTTGGCCGCGAAAACGTCAATGTCCCGTGAGAGGCGATCAACCAGGCCCTGGCGCTCCATGATCGAGAACAGGCCGCGGCCCCGAGCGATGTCGTGATAGGCCAGATCCAACTGGGCAATGCGCGGGGCCGCCAAGGTGAGGTCGTGCTTGGCCATATAGCGCTCGAGCAATCGCAGCTTGATCGCCCAGTCGATCTCTCGATCAATAAGTGAAAGGTCTTCGGCTTCAATTGCCTTCAAGGCACGACCCCACAGCTCAAGGACACGCGCGGTGGTGGCATCTGCGGTCAGGCCTCGACGATCTGCAAAGTCGGCAGCCTTCTCGAAGTATTCCCACTGCATCTGGAGTGCTGACAACTCGCGTCCGGTACTGAGCTTTACTTTCCTTCGACCTGTCAAGTCGTGGCTCATCTCGCGGATGGCTCGGATTGGATTCTCCAAGGACATATCGCGCATGACGACCCCGCCCTCGATCATTCGCAGGACGAGGTCAGCGGTGCCAACCTTCAGCAAGGTCGTCACCTCGCTCATATTGGAATCACCAACGATTACGTGGAGTCGTCGGTAAAGCTCGGCATCCGCGTGCGGCTCGTCACGGGTGTTGATGATTGGCCGCGAGCGCGTGGTGGCGCTGGAGACCCCTTCCCAGATGTGGTCGGCACGCTGGCTCAAGCAATATTGGGCGCCGCGGGGTGTTTGCAGTACCTTGCCAGCACCCGTGATTATCTGACGCGACACCAGGAACGGAATCAGCTGATCCGCCAGCTTCGCAAACTCACCATGACGCTCGATCAAGTAGTTCTCATGGCAGCCGTAGGAGTTACCGGCCGAGTCCGTATTGTTCTTAAAGAGGTAGATGTCGCCGCTGATACCTTCATCGTGGAGGCGCCGTTGGGCATCGGTCACGAGTCCTTCGAGGATTCGCTCCCCTGCACGATCGTGAACCACAAGCTGTTCGATGCTATCGCATTCAGCCGTGGCATACTCCGGATGCGAGCCCACATCTAGATAAAGACGGCTGCCATTACGCAAGAAGACATTACTGCTGCGACCCCAGGAAACAACGCGCCTGAATAGGTAGCGGGAAACCTCATCTGGACTGAGTCGGCGCTGGCCCTTGAACGTGCATGTGACCCCGTACTCGGTCTCAAGGCCAAAAATCCTGCGGTCCATAACAGCACCATAGGCCAAGGTCAGCGCAGGAGCTCGTTCATTGTGCTGACACTGATGCGGTGGAAGGTACGCCGTGGCCGGTTTCGATCCAGTACGGCAACCTCAAGTTGTTCCGCCGAAAGGTCCTTGACCTCGTCGGAGCCAAATTGGCCAAGTAGATAGGCGGCCAGCCGCAATGCTTCTGCCAAGGTGAGGCCACTTCGCCAAGACTTCGCAAGTTCGGCACTGATTGCCTCGGCTGACCCGCCCATGGCGACATAGCCGTGCTCATCGGCAACCGAACCATCAAATGTCAATCGGTAGAGCTGATCGAGGTCTTCGGTGGCGCCAACCTCGGCAACGACTATTTCAACCTCGTACGGTTTGGGTGTCTCACTGAAGATCGTCCCCAGGGTTTGCGCATAGGCATTCGCCAAGCTCCGACCGGTGACGTCATTTCGGTCATATGCGTATCCGCGCAGATCCGCCAACCGCACCCCCGCGACCCTAAGGTTCTCAAACTCGTTGTACTTGCCAACGGCCGCGAACCCAATCCGGTCGTAAATCTCGCTTATCTTGTGCAGCGCCTTCGATGGGTTCTCGGCGACGAATAAAATCCCCTCGTCGTACTCGAGCACGATCACGCTGCGGCCCCGAGCAATGCCTTTACGAGCGAAGTCCGCCTTGTCCTTGATGATCTGCTCTGGTGAGACGTAGTACGGCACGCTCATGTGAGCCCCCCGGCGGCTATCGAGGCTGCCGGCCCATCGGGTCGATCCATTCGGTGCCTAACCAGCTCGGCAACCATTGTGGCAATCTCGCCCTCGGCAATAATGCGAACGCCGCCACCATCGGCCACCGCAACGACCGGGAAAATCCGGCGCGCGAGGTCTGGGCCGCCGGTGGCGCTGTCGTCATCGGCAGCGTCATACAGGGCCTCGAGAGCGATGGCAATGGCATTGTCGAGGGTGCTAGTTGGCTGGTAAAGCTTCTTCAGCGACCCTCTGGCAAAGAAAGCACCTGACCCAACCGCGTAGAAATCATGCTCCTCGTACCTGCCACCCGTCACGTCATAGGAGAAGATGCGACCGCGCTCGCGATTGAGGTCAAAGCCGGCAAGGAGAGGTACGACGGCAAGCCCCTGAATGGCTAGGCCGAGGTTTCCGCGCAGCAAGGTCGCCAGTCGGTTGGCCTTACCGTCAAGAGACAGCGAGAGCCCCTCGATCTTCTCGTAATGCTCAAGCTCCACCTGGAATAGGCGCACGAGCTCAACCGCGATCCCGGCCGTGCCTGCAATTCCGATCATCGAGTGCTCATCTGCGACAAAGACTTTTTCAATATCGCGCTGGGCGATCACATTGCCCATGGTGGCTCGGCGGTCACCGGCCATTACCACTCCGAAATCACCCCGCAGCGAGACAATGGTGGTCCCATGCGGGGCTAGTGCAGTAGCTTCGCCCGGACCCATAGTCATTCGACCCGGCAGGACCTCTGGAGCTAGGTCCGCCAGGAAGTCGGCAAATGATGATGATCCGGTTGCCAAGTAGGCCAGCGGCAAGCCCAGCTGCGGGGTCATTGCCCGCCTTTTTGCACGAAGGACTTGACGAAGTCCTCGGCATTTACCTCGAGTACCTCATCGATCTCATCCAGTATCGAATCCACGTCGGAGTCCAGACTCGTTGCGCCCGGAGTCTCCGAGGTAGTGCTTGCTGATTCATCAACCTCGGTATCGCGCGTAGAGCGGCGCTCGGCCTTTTCCTGCTTTGGCATGTCCATAGGCTACCGGTTCAAGGCACCGGGGGTACTTCGGACGTCAGTCACCGGGGGTTGCGGTAAGCGCAGTCAGCAAATCTGCCGCCGTCGGGCAGGAATCAAGGAGAGCCCGGACGTGGGCCATGGTGCCTCGCCCCGGCTCCAACGTGGGCACCCGAAGCAGTGACTTGCCGCCCGGAAGATCGAAGACGACCGAATCCCAAGATGCTGCCGCTATTGCCTCCGGGTATCTTCGAATGCACTCGCCCCGAAAGTACGCCCTGGTGTCAGTTGGTGGCGCCGTTACGGCGCCGAGTACCTGCTCGTCGGTAAACAGCCGCGTGAGGCGTCCACTTTTTTCCAGTTTTGCTGCGAGGCCCCGCTCCGGACGGATATCGGCATATTGCAAGTCGATAGCTTGCAATTTCGGGGCATCCCAACCCAGTTGATCACGAGATCGGTAAGCCTCGAGGAGTTGCAACTTCGCTATCCAGTCGATTTCTGCGGCGCAACTACCAAGGTCAGCGCTTAGGCGGTCCAGGATCAATTCCCAATGCGCTAATACATCCAGGGTCTGCTCATCAACCTGTGCCCCGTACTTCTCATCGCAGTACTTTGCCGCCAGCCGGCAATACTCTCTCTGAATCTCAATGGCGGTAAGTCGTTTACCGTGATCCAGGGTGAGGCGATGGTTAAGACTCGGATCATGACTAACTTGGTGCATTTCCCGGATCGGGTGCTGTGGCATGAAGTCGTGCCCGGCAAGGAATTGATCCTCGATCATCGCGAGCACCAGCGAAGTGGTTCCCATTTTAAGATAAGTTGCAGTATCGCTAAGGTTCGCGTCGCCAACGATGACATGGAGTCTTCGAAACAACTCCGGATCGGCGTGTGGCTCATCGCGGGTGTTGATTATGGGACGCTTGAGCGTGGTCTCGAGGCCTACTTCAACCTCGAAAAAGTCGGCGCGCTGGCCAATTTGATACCGCAACTCGCGGGTGTCCTGGCCGACTCCGAGGCGTCCCGCTCCGGTAAATATCTGCCGGGTGATGAAAAACGGAATTAGCGATCGAACTATTTCGGCGAATGGAGTCGTTCGCCGCATTAGGTAGTTCTCGTGGCAACCATATGAGGCGCCTTTGTTATCGGTGTTGTTCTTGTACAGCACAATCGGCCAGCCACCCGGAGCAGCACTTGCTAGCCGGGCCGCGGACTCCATCACCATCATGCCGGCCCGATCCCAAAGCACCGCGTCCCGCGGGTTCGTCACCTCTGGTGCAGAGTACTCGGGGTGTGCATGATCAACATAGAGTCGCGCGCCATTTGTCAAGATGACATTTGCCAGGCCGAGGTCCTCGTCGGTCAGCTGGGATAGGTCAGCCTCGGCGCGTGACATGTCGAATCCTCGGGCATCTCGGAGTGGATACTCCTCGTTGTAGTCCCACCTAGGACCGCGCCGAACCCCCGGTAGCGCGTAACCTGCATAAGCGTTGACAATTTGCGATGAGGCCACCATCGGATTGGCTGTTGGCTCGCCGATAACCGATATCCCGTACTCGGTTTCGATGCCCATTATCCGATGAACGCTCAACTTGGCATCACCGTTTCAGAGGTACTGACCGGTATTCGCTACGGTCGCAATTGAGCGCCCCGCTTCACTGCCCTTCTTGCCTTGGATGAGGGTCCGGATGAAAACTATCCGCTCACCCTTCTTGCCAGATATTCTGGCCCAGTCATCCGGGTTTGTCGTATTGGGTAGGTCCTCGTTCTCTCGGAACTCATCAACGCAGGCATCAAGTACGTGGTGTACGCGAATGCCTTTCTCGCCGGTCGCAAGGAAATCCTTGATCGCTGACTTCTTGGCGCGGGAGACGATATTTTCGATCATGGCTCCTGAGTTGAAGTCCTTAAAGTACAACACCTCTTTATCGCCATTGGCGTAGGTCACCTCAAGAAACCTATTCTCCTCGGCATCCGAATACATGAACTCGGCCGACCTCTGGATCATTGCCGAACAGGCCGCCGAAGCATCCCCGCCATGCTCGGCTAGGTCTTCGGGATGAATCGGCAAGGTCGGCACAAGGTATTTACTAAAGATCTCGCGTGCGGCCTCCGCGTCAGGTCGGTCAATCTTGATCTTGACATCAAGGCGGCCGGGACGAAGGATGGCCGGATCGATCATGTCTTCGCGGTTTGATGCACCGATAACGATGACATTGTCCAAAGTCTCGACCCCATCAATTTCACTCAGCAGCTGCGGCACGATGGTGTTCTCGACATCACTAGAGACACCCGAGCCTCGGGTGCGAAAGAGGGAGTCCATCTCGTCGAAGAACACAATCACCGGCATGCCCTCGGAAGCTTTCTCCCGGGCCCTTTGGAAGACCAGCCGAATATGGCGTTCGGTCTCACCAACGTACTTGTTCAGCAGTTCGGGGCCCTTGATATTAAGGAAGAAGGACCGTCCCTCTTCTCGCCCGGTACGTTCGGCAACCTTTTTCGCGAGCGAATTGGCCACCGCCTTTGCGATCAGCGTCTTACCGCAACCGGGCGGCCCGTACAGCAAGATACCCTTGGGCGCTTTTAGCTCATGCTCGGCGAATAACTCTGGATGCATGAAAGGCATCTCGACGGCATCGCGGATCGACTCGATCTGCTCGCGCAACCCACCGATATCGGCATAGTCAATATCGGGAACCTCCTCGAGGATGAGTTCCTCTACCTCGGCCTTCGGGACCTTCTCGTACACATAGCCGGCCCGTACATCAAAAAGCAGCGAGTCACCGGCCCGCACCTTCGAGGCGCGCAGCGGGCCGGCCACGCGCACCACTCGCTCTTCGTCGGTGTGCCCAATAACAAGTGCCCGGTCCCCCGAGCCGAGGTACTCCTTGAAAGTAACAAGCTCGCCAATATCTTCGAAACTTCGCACCGCGACGACGTTCATTGACTCATTGAGCATGACTTCCTGCCCAGGTTGCAGCGCCTTGGCGTCAACATTCGGACTGACCGACACCCGCAATTTCTTGCCAGTGGCCACAATGTCGACCGAGCCATCCTCGTGCAAGTACATGAAGGAGCCGAAGCCGCTGGGTGGCTCGGCGAGACGATCGACCTCCGCCTTCAAGGTGACAATCTGCTCACGGGCATCGCGTAGGGTGCTGATGAGGCGATCATTGTGGTCCTTTTGGGCCGCCAGCTCACCACGTAGGTGTGCGAGATCCAAAGCACCCGACGGCTCAGCCACCGAATCGGCCACCACTCCTCCTAACTTGGGCAATCCAGCGAACCCGACGGCGCACGGTCGCACCTGTGACCTGACTCTAACCCCAAATGCCGGTATCGGCCGCCTTGATTAGGTGGTGTCAAGGCCCCGAGTAATCCTCGCCGTAGGCGCCCGGTGCCGGGCGGCGCCGGCGAATTGGCATCACCGCACCCGGGGCCAGCCGGCGCGCGGCCACCAGGAAGCCGGTGTGCCCGCTCATTCGGTGGTCTGGTCGCACCGAGAGTCCGTCCAGGTGCCAGGTTCGAAGCAGCGACTCCTCGGCCCGCGGCTCGGTCCAGTGCCCGGTCAATCGCATGGTTTCAACCAGCTTGGACAGTTGGGTAGCAGTTGCGACATAGCAGGCGAGCACCCCACCGGGCTCCAGTGCTTCGGCCACCACCGGCAGGGTTTCCCAAGGCGCGAGCATGTCCAGCACCACCGCGTCCAGGCCGGTGGCCGTGAGGTTTGCCTCTAGGTCACCGACGATCAACTCCCAGCAGGTGGGCAGGCCGCCGAACCAGGTCGCCACATTCCGGGTTGCCACTTCAGCGAAGTCCGCTCGTCGTTCAAAAGATAGGACGCGCCCGGTGTCGCCAACCGCCCGCAAGAGGGAGCAGGTAAGTGCTCCAGACCCGACCCCGGCTTCGGCTACCTTCATGCCCGGTCCGAGCCCGGTGAGTCCGACAATTCGAGCCGAATCCTTGGGATAGATCACCGCGGCTCCGCGCGGCATGCTCAAGACAAAGTCATCAAGTAGCGGCCGAAAGACCAAGTAGTCAGTACTTCCGGAGTTGGCAACCACCGAGCCCTGTGCGAGCCCAATGATCACATCATGCTCGATTGCTCCGCGATGACTGTGAAAAGACTTTCCGGGGGTAAGCGTGATGGTGTGCATCCGTCCCTTTGGGTCGGTCAGTTGCACTAGGTCACCGGCCACAAAAGGTCCACTTCGGGCGCTATTGGTAACCGAAACCGGTTCGGTCGAAAACGGTTCGTGGGCACGGGCCATTCGTCGAACCCTAGTACGTGTCCGCTGTCCTAGGCTGCGACCATGACAAATCCGCAGGTTGAGGGCGAGGTGATCGACCTTGCCTTGACCTACTACCCGACTTCGCTCTCACCTTCTCGTGCTGGTGATTTCCTGACCTGCCCCTTGCTCTTTCGATTTCGGTCAATTGACCGGTTGCCGCAGGAGCCTGCACCCGCAGCGTTACGGGGCACCATGGTGCACCGAGCCTTGGAGTTGTTATTCGACCTGCCACCGAAGGCTCGCACTGTGGGCGCGGCAACCGACCTGCTGATTCGCTCATGGGACGAATTAGTGGCCGATGCACCTGAGTCGGCCGCAGTGCTGCGCGCAGAGTTGGCGATCAGCCCCTCAGCTACTCCGGCTGAGATTGCCGCAGCAGTAATAGCCCCGGCTGCGGCAAGTATGGACTCGTATTTCGCCTTGGAGAATCCGCAGCGGCTGGAACCCCACGAGCGTGAGTTTGGATTCTACGTCGAGATTGCCGACAACTTCACCATCCGCGGGTTCATCGATCGCGTGGACCGTACGCCGGCTGGCGATATTCGAATCGTTGACTACAAGACGGGTAAAGCCCCGGGTGCCAGATACGAAGACAAGGCGATGTTCCAGATGCGCTTTTATGCCCTTGCGTGGTGGCGCCTGACGGGTGTTGTGCCCAAGATGTTGCAACTGATCTATCTCGGCAGCAAGAGCATGCTTCGATACGAGCCAACGACTACCGACCTGGAGGCCACCGAGGCCAATATTTTCGCGTTGCGGATGGCGATCAATGAAGCGGCGCTTAGCGGGTCCTTCGAGCCAACGAAGTCAAAACTCTGCGATTGGTGCAGCTACCGCGAAATCTGCCCCGCGTGGGGCGGCACCCCACCGCCCCTGCCACCGGCGAGTACTTGGGTCACTACTTCCGCCCGAACTGGCCTGAGTCCCTAGCTCAGTTGCCCGAAGCAAGCTGCCACAGACTTTCATAGGTCTGGCCGGACAAGGTCGGTATTCTGGCGACATCTGGGAAATCGTGCATCGGCGCCAAGTGCTCGATCGCCACCACCTGGCACCCGGCGGCCAGGGCGGCCCGCAACCCGGTGGATGAGTCCTCAATCGCCAAGCACTTGACCGGGGTCGCCCCCAACGCCGCAGCGGCGGTGATGAAGGGCTGCGGGTGTGGCTTTGGCTCACTGACTTCGTCACCGACCACAACAGCACCGAATGGGTCAAAGCCAAGATCGGCGATGATTCCACGATGAGCGCCGGTTACCACCGCACGTGGCGAATTGGTCACCAGCGCCAGCGGCAGGTGCAATGAACGTGCACTGACCACCAGCTCGCGCGCGCCGCTCATCCACGGAATCTGCGTTGAGTCATACAATTCGATGACCCTGTCGAGCAGATAAGCCTCGACCCAGGCACTGGAGAACTCGGCCGCGGCGCTACTGCTCAACTTGGAGCGCATATGTTCGACCACCCGAGCCACCGGCCCACCCAAACTATGTACCTGATCGCCAGTCTCCCAGGTGCCACCGATTACCTGCATTGTCATGGTCTCAGCGATCAACCACAGCGGTTCTGAGTCGAGCAGGGTGCCATCCATATCGAAAAGCACCGCACTTGGCGACTCAGGTGGCATTGAAGTACTTGGCCTCGGGATGATGCACGATGATGGCGCTCGTTGATTGCTCTGGATGCAATTGGAACTCCTCCGACAACTCAACTCCAATGCGCCCCGGGTCCAGGAGTTTGACGATTTCGGTCTGCTGTTCGAGGTCCGGGCAGGCGGGGTAGCCAAAGGAGTAGCGCGACCCGCGATACCCCTGCTTATTGATCAGTGCGCTCATGTCTGGACTGTCCTCGGCCGATAACCGCAGTTCCTCACGGATCCTCGCATGCCAGAACTCAGCGAGCGCCTCGGTCAACTGGACGGACAGCCCATGGAGTTCGAGGTAATCCCGATACGCATCGGCGCCGAAGAGTTTGCCGGTCGCAGTTGAGGCCGCCTGTCCCATCGTCACGACATGGAAGGCGACAACATCAAGTTGGCCGCTGGACTTCTCACGGAAGAAATCAGAAAGGCAAAGGTGGCGATCGCGTCGCTGCCGTGGGAAGGTGAAGCGCACCCGCTCACTGCCTGCATTAGGCCCCTCATGCCACACCACGACCAGGTCATCACCTTCTGAGTAGCACGGGAAGTAGCCATAGACAACGGCTGGTTCAATCATGGATCCGGTCAACACGCGATCGAGCCAGTAGCGAAGGCGCGGCAAACCTTCACTTTCAGCCAATTCCGCATAGGACGGACCGTCGCCCTTGGCGCCCTTTAAGCCCCACTGGCCGAGGAAGAGGGCACGCTCATCCAAATAAGGCGTGTAGTCCGAAAGCGAAACGCCGCGCACTACCCGACTACCCCAAAATGGCGGCTCCGGTACCGAAACTTCCCTCGCGACATCGGAGCGCGCAGGCATATCCGTCAGTTCCGTGGTCTTTGGCTTAACGGGCTTTTGAACGCGCCGCTCCCGGCGCGCTGGCAGGGCGGCACCGACTTCGCCTCGTTTAATCGCCATCAGTGAATCCATCAGGCGAAGGCCCTCGAAGGCGTCACGGGCATAGCGCACATCACCTTCGTAGATATCACCAAGATCCTGCTCGACATAGGAGCGGGTAAGCGCAGCTCCACCGAGTAGTACCGGGTATCGGGTCGCCACCCCTCGGGCGTTCATCTCCTCGAGGTTCTCGCGCATGATCACTGTGCTTTTCACTAACAGCCCGCTCATGCCGATGGCATCTGCATCATTGCTTTCGGCGGCCTCAACGATTGCAGAAATGGGCTGTTTGATCCCAATGTTGACGACGTTGTAGCCATTGTTCGTCAAGATGATGTCGACTAGGTTCTTCCCGATGTCGTGCACATCTCCTTTAACAGTTGCCAACACCATCGTGCCTTTACCGGATTCATCCGCCTTGTCCATATGAGGCTCGAGGTGGGCAACAGCCGTCTTCATGACTTCAGCACTTTGCAGAACAAATGGCAGTTGCATCTCGCCCGAGGCGAACAACTCACCGACCGTCTTCATCCCCGACAACAGGGTGTCGTTGACTATCTCCAGGGCCGGGCGCGCAAGTAACGCCTCCTCAAGATCGGCTTCCAGGCCGATGCGCTCGCCGTCAATTATGCGGCGTTCGAGTCGTTCGAATAAGGGCAAGGCTGCAAGTTCCTGGGCACGGGTCTCCGAACTGGAATTCGCTTCAACTCCCTCGAACAACTCGAGATATCGTTGCAGCGGGTCATAGGTCACTAAGTTGTTCTCGTCGTAGCGGCGTCGGTCGTAAACCAAGTCAAGGGCCACTGCTCGTTGCTCATCTGGGATGCGGCTCATTGGCAAGATCTTCGAGGCATGAACTATCGCTGAATCCAAGCCGGCCTCAACACACTCGTGCAAGAACACGGAGTTGAGAACCTGCCGGGCAGCCGGGTTAAGGCCGAATGACACATTGGAAAGCCCCAATGTCGTCTGCACCGTCGGGTACATCGTCTTTAGGGTGCGAATGGCCTCGATGGTTTCAATCCCATCTCGACGGGTCTCCTCCTGACCTGTGGCGATTGGGAACGTGAGGGTGTCAACCAGAATCGATTCAACGCTCATGCCCCAATTAGTGGTGAGATCCCTGATCAGGCGATCAGCAACGCGCACCTTCCAGTCCGCTGTTCTGGCTTGACCTTCTTCATCAATCGTCAAGGCAACTACCGAGGCGCCATGTTCTTGGACAAGTGGCATGACCTTTGCAAAACGCGACTCAGGACCGTCGCCATCCTCGTAGTTCACCGAGTTGACGATGGCCCTGCCGCCCAGCATCTCCAGACCTGCTTGGACAACAGCGGCCTCGGTCGAGTCCAACATGATCGGCAGAGTTGATGCGGTCGCGAAACGACCCGCAAGATTTTTCATATCGGCAACGCCATCGCGCCCGACATAGTCGATACAAAGGTCCAGCACGTGCGCCCCATCGCGAATTTGGGCGCGCGCGATGTCTACGCAGTCATCCCAATTCTCGTCCAGCATTGCTTTGCGAAACGCCATTGATCCATTTGCGTTCGTGCGTTCACCAATAGTCAGGTAGGTCGTATCTTGTCGAAATGGCACCGACTGATAGAGGGACGCCGCACCAGCCTCAAAATTCGGTGATCTGAGCTTGATGTCCCGGCCGCGCACGCGATCAACCACTTGACGCAGGTGCTCTGGTGTGGTGCCGCAGCAGCCACCAACAAGGCTCAGGCCGAACTCCGAGGTAAACATGTCGTGGGCATCGGCTAGTTCACTCGGCGTCAAGGGGTAGTGCGCACCGCCAGCGGCTAGAACCGGCAGGCCCGCATTGGGCATGCAGGACAGGCCGATTGGCGCGGTCTTGGCCAAGGTCCGCAGATGCTCGCTCATCTCGGTGGGCCCGGTGGCGCAGTTCAAACCAAGCATGTCAATCCTGAGTGGTTCAAGTGCGATCAAGGCCGCGCCGATCTCCGTCCCAAGGAGCATCGTTCCGGTGGTCTCGACCGTCATTTGGGCAATAACAACGATGTCCTTGCCGCTAATTGCCACGGCACGCTTGGCGCCAATGACGGCGGCTTTCGCCTGCAACAGGTCTTGCGCGGTTTCGATCAAGATGGCGTCGGCGCCGCCATCAATTAGGCCCGCCGCCTGAACTTGATAGGCATCGCGCAGTACCGCGAATGGCGCGTGGCCAAGGGAGGGCAACTTGGTACCGGGACCAACCGAGCCCAGCACCCATCGAGGGCGGTCGGGAGTTGACCAACCGGCTGCGACAGCACGCGCAATCTCGGTGCCGGCACGGGCCAGTTCATAAATGCGGTCGGCGATGCCATATTCCCCGAGATTGGCAAAGTTCGCCCCGAAGGTGTTGGTCTCGACGCAATCAACACCGACCTCGAAATAGGCGTCGTGAATACCTGCGACAACTTCTGGTCGGGTCACATTCAAAATCTCGTTGCAGCCCTCGTAGCCCTGGAAATCGTCAAGGCTGGGATCCGCAGCCTGCAACATGGTCCCCATGGCGCCGTCAGCCACTACCACCCGGGTTGCAAGGGCTTGGCGCAAAGTTGAGACCATGATGCCACTGAGTCTACCGATGGTCCACATGTCGGCACCCGATAGCGTTGCGGCTATGTCCGCGCCCACTTTCACGACCTTCGAAGTCTCAGACGGGGCCCGGTTAGCACTTCGCACTTGGCGCACCGGCGGATCGAGTCAAATCCCCGTCCTGCTCCTGCATGGGCTCGCCCAGCAGGGCCAGTTCTGGACCCCGGTTGCCAAGTATTTGCGGGCCGGCACCGTAGCCGCACTGGATCAACGTGGCCACGGCGCCTCGGATGTGCCGGTTGAGTTTGATTTCAGCATCCCCAGATGCGCCCAGGATGCGGCCGAGGTTTGCTCGTATCTGGGGTGGGATCAAGTGATCTTGGTCGGGCACTCGTGGGGTGCGTCGGTAGCGATGAGCGCCGCGGCGAATTACCCAAAGACGGTAATGGACGTCGCCTTGATCGATGGTGGGCTGTGGGGGCCGGTGGATCTGGCCGGCGAGATCGGTCGGGAGGCCACCTTGGAGCGCCTACGACCACCGGCGCTCGCGATGGCGCCCGCTGAGCTTTGGGCGATGCTGGCGGCGGGGTCAATGCGCAACTGGTGGAGTCCGGATGTAAAGGAGGCGCTGACGCCCACGTTTACCTTGGGTGCTGATGGCTTGCTTCGCAGCACCTTGGGCTTGGAACGCCACCTTCGGGTACTTGAGGGCATGCTCGAGTACGCACCGGATGCCGACTTGGCGCGAATCGACTGCCCAATTTGGGCGGTGCTGTGCGAAGAAGTCGGGTCGGGGCTGGCGCAGGCGGCCTTGGCCCGGGCGTCCTCGAACCCGAACATTCGACTCCAGCGTTGGCAAGGGGCAGTCCACGACGTACCCTTGCAATGGCCAGCGATGGTCGCCGGTCTCATTGATACCGTGGTCGAGACCGGACACCAAGTGGGCCGGGAGGGGGCAGCGAGTTGATTGAATTCGATGGCCTGCCAGAACTTGTTGACCCGGTCCTAATCGCCGCTTTCGAGGGTTGGAATGACGCCGGAGATTCAGCTTCTGGTGCTATCAGCCATCTCTGCGAAGCCTGGGATGCCCAGCCACTTGCAGACCTAGATTCAGAGGAGTACTACGACTACCAGGTCAATCGCCCACACATATCGACCAATGAGTCTGGAATCCGCCAACTCTCTTGGCCTAGTACCCGACTCTATGTAGCCCGAATTCCGCTCGTGCAACGCGATGTCATCTTGGTTCAAGGTATTGAGCCGAATGTGAAATGGCAGCAGTTCGTTCGCGAGATCCTAGGTTTGGCAGCCGAACTTGATGTGCGAATGGTTGTTACTTTGGGGGCCCTCCTGTCCGATACCCCGCATACCCGTCCGGTACCGGTAACGGGCACGTCGACCGACATCAAGGTTGGCGCCGAGCTCGGGCTAGAGCCATCAAGCTATGAGGGGCCAACCGGGATCGTCGGCGTCCTTCAGGAGGCCTGCATGCGCTTTGGGATCCCGGCCGTCTCGCTTTGGGCAGCGGTCCCCCACTACGTTGCGCAGCCACCATGCCCCAAGGCGACCCTCGCGCTGCTGCGCCGCATTGAAGATCTGCTGGATATGTCAGTGCCCATTGGTGACTTGGTCGAAGAGTCGCGGGCCTGGGAGATCGGCGTCGATGAGTTAGCGGCGGAGGACGACGAGGTCGCTGACTATGTCAAGCAACTTGAAGAGGCCCGAGATACCGTTGACCTGCCCGAAGCAAGTGGTGAAGCAATCGCCCGGGAGTTTGAGCGCTACTTACGTCGACGCGGCGTCGAGGAGCGGTAGGGGTTTTCCAGTGAACATTAGCTTGGTGACGGCGCACTGACTGAAATTACGGGGCGAATTGCTCGTTAATGACCGCGATCGAGTGCACCGTGGCGGAATCTACGCTCGATGGTTCAGCCTGACCCTCCATTACCGCCAAGATGCCCAGCGCAACCTTCTTGCCGAGCTCAACACCCCATTGATCAAATGAATTGATACCCCACAGCGCCCCCTGTACGAAGACGCTGTGCTCGTACAGGGCAATAAGTGCACCAAGGGAGAACGGGTCGAGCCTGGCCGTTGAAATTACCGAGGTGGGACGATTGCCCGGCATCACCTTGTGCGGGGCAAGGGCGAGGTCGGTGCCGTCTGCTGTCACCTCGGCCAGGGTTCGCCCCCGCGCGAGAACTGCAGCCTGCGCCAAGGCGTTTGCGATGAGCATGATTTGCTGGTCTCCGAGCGGGTTGCCCGATTGGGCGACGACGATGATGTCGCAGGCCACCGGGCTCGTACCCTGGTGAATTAGCTGGTAGAAGGAATGCTGCCCGTTGGTACCCGGTTCACCCCAAACAATCGCGCCGGTTTGATACGTCACGGGGGTTCCGTCCAGCCGGACTGCCTTGCCGTTACTTTCCATGGTCAGTTGTTGAAGGTAGGCCGGAAACCGCGAAAGGTACTGGGAATACGGCAGCACCGCGTTGGTGCTGATATTCAGGAAGTCGCGATTCCATACCGCGAGCAGGCCCATGATGACCGGAAGATTGCGATGCGCTGGTTCGGTTTCAAAGTGCTTGTCCATGGCATGAAACCCGGCGAGCATCGAGGCGAATCCCTTGGGGCCTACTGCGATCATTGTCGATAATCCGATTGCGGCATCCATTGAGTAACGCCCACCGACCCAATCCCAAAAGCCGAACATATTCTCGTGGTCAATCCCGAATGCCTCAACTAGTTCAGAGTTTGAAGAGACAGCAACGAAGTGCTTACTGACCGCCTGCTCCCCGAGCGCGTCAACCAGCCAGCTGCGGGCTGCACGCCCATTGGTCATTGTCTCGAGAGTCGAAAAAGTCTTGGACGCGATGACAAACAAGGTACGGGCCGGATCAAGATCCCCGATCGCTTCACTTATGTCAGTCGGGTCCACATTGGAGACGAAGCGGAAGGTCATGCTGCGCTTCGAGTAGGCGCGTAGTGCTTCATAGGCCATTGCCGGCCCGAGATCAGATCCACCGATACCGATATTGACGACCGCAGTGATGCATTTTCCGGTGGCACCGCGCCACTTGCCACTTCGTACCGCCTTGGCGAAGTTGCCCATGCGATCCAAGACCTGATGTACTTCGGCCGCGGTATCGACGCCATCAACAACTAACGAGCTGCCTCGAGGTAGTCGAAGTGCGGTGTGTAGAACGGCCCGGTCCTCAGTAACGTTGATGTGCTCCCCCGCGAACATCGCTGCGCGACGAACGAAGACCCCTTGTTGATCGGCTAACTCAATTAGGGCGGCCAGCGACTCGGGGGTGATTCGCTGCCGCGCGAAGTCAAGGGTTATTCCGGCTGCCGAAACCGTTGAGCGCATCGGGCGATCCTGATCGGCGTCGAGCAACGCTCGAATATCAGGAACGACGGCTGCGGCCGCCGTTAACTTCGCCCAGATCGGATTGGCGGTGGGATCGGGGCTAGTCAGCAATCGAGTCATGGGGGTAGCCTTCCACTCGCGTGCTTCAACGCGAAATCAGCACTTACTTGGGAGCCAAGATGGCAGTTTCGACCGGCAGCCTCACCTTCGGCATGGTCGGCCTCGGCCGCATGGGCGCTGGCCTGGTGCAGCGCTCAATTCGGGCGGGTCTAAATGCGGTGGTCTACGACCATGACCCGTCTGCGGTTGCCGCAATGGGCGCTGTCGGGGCCACCGGAGCCGACAGCCTGAAGGCTTTGGTACTTGCCCTCCCGGCACCGCGCGCGGTGTGGGTAATGGTCCCGGCGGGTGTCATCACCGAGCAGGTGGTTACCGAATTGACGGCCCTGCTGGAGCCAGGCGACGTGATTATTGATGGTGGCAACTCTTATTACCGAGATGATATTCGTCGTGGTGCGGCGTGTGCGGTGCGCGGAATCGACTACCTCGATGTGGGCACCTCAGGTGGGGTTTGGGGGCTGGACCGGGGCTTTTGCCTGATGATCGGTGGCCAGGTGGCCAGCGTGGATCGACTGGCCCCACTGTGGACCGCAATCGCACCTGGGTTTGCGGCGGCAACACGCACTCCCGGCCGCACCGGGGCACCAGCACCGGCCGAGCAAGGTTGGCTGCACTGCGGGCCCGGTGGCGCCGGGCATTTCGTCAAGATGGTGCACAACGGCATTGAGTATGGGCTGATGGCGGCATATGCCGAAGGGCTCAATGTGCTCAAGCACGCAGGTACTGGCCTTGGGAGCCGTGATCAAGACGCCGAGACGGCGCCACTGAGTGATCCTGAGTTCTATCAGTACAACATTGACGTGCCGGCGGTCGCCGAACTATGGCGTCGCGGCAGTGTCGTTGAGTCATGGCTGTTGGATCTAACGGCGCAAGCATTGCAAGCCTCACCTGAGCTTGAGGATTTTGGCGGGCGCGTCTCCGATAGTGGTGAGGGCAGATGGACCCTGATCGCCGGTATCGAGGAAGGCGTCCCGACACCGGTACTCGCGGCCTCGGTGTATGAGCGCTTCGATTCTCAGGGCTCAGCGCTGTTCGCAAATAAGATCCTGAGTGCTATGCGCAAGGAGTTCGGGGGCCACGATGAAAAGTCTTCAGGCTAGGTGAACCCCAAGCAAGGCGTCACAAATAGCGGCCACCTGTGCCGGCGCACTTGCATCCGGACCACCGCGAGCCACGGTTGCCAAGGCCCAGCGATCCACCGTGTCGAGGACGATAGGTGTCTGCATATCGTCACTCAACAATTCGCGGGCGTGGGCGAGCAGCGGGGCCGGATCAGCCCCAGAGCTTGCGGCCGCTGCTGCGCGCCAGAGCGCCAGACGATCAACCGCCTCACTTAGTCCCTGTTCGGTCCAATCCCAATCGGCCCGATAATGGTGGGCAAGCAAGGCAAGGCGAATCGCCATCGGGTCGATGCCGTCGCGTCGAAGCCGAGATACGAAAACCAAATTACCTCTGGACTTCGACATCTTGTGACCTTGCCAGGCCACCATGCCGGTGTGCACGTAGTGCCGGGCATAGGGCCAGGTATACCGGAGCACCTGCGCCTCGGCGGCGCCCATCTCATGATGTGGAAATGCAAGGTCGCTGCCACCACCTTGTACGTCAATCGACATACCCAAATAGTCCAGGGCAATTGCCACGCACTCGATGTGCCAGCCAGGGCGACCATGGCCTAATCGGGTATCCCACGCCGGCTCATTCGGCCGCGCCGCCTGCCACACTAGGCAGTCGAGGGGGTGCTTCTTGCCCGGGCGCTGCGGGTCCCCACCGCGCTCAGCGAAAATCTCCAGCATCTTGGGCTCAGCAAGGTTGGTCACCGAGCCAAATCGCGGATCTGAATGCACCGAGAAATAGAGGTCATCATCGACGGGATAGACCGCGCCCAGTTCTTGTAGGCGCACCACGTAGTCGGCGACCAATGGTATTGATTCCACCGCACCGATATAGTCGGCTGGCGGTATCACGCCCAGTGCAGCCATATCCTCTCGAAACACCTCAGTCTCGCGATCAGCGATGGCGCGCCAATCCTCACCCAGTGCCACCGCCCGCTCCAACAAAGGATCGTCAATATCGGTGACATTTTGCACGTACATAACGCGGTGCCCACCGTCTCGCCAGATCCGCTGCAATACATCGAATGCCACATAGGTCGCTGCATGCCCGATGTGGGTGGCGTCGTAGGGGGTGATACCGCAGACGTAGATCGTTGCTGTCTCGCCGGGTGCCGTCGGGCGCACGCCACCGGTAGCAGTGTCAAAGAGCCGAAGTGGTTGGCCCTGGCCTGGCAAATCGGGTATCGGCGGGCCGGCCCATGACTTCACGGCTCCACCTTATCCACGGAGTCACTACTGGCTTGGGCCCGACATCGCCTAGAAGACCGGCCACGGAATAGCGGGCCAACCAGGTGATGGCATCGGGAAGATGCCCGAGACCAAAAGCTGATCGATCCGATTCTCCAAGGCCACCACTTCGTCCTTGGCCAACCACCTAGTGACACTTTCGGGTAACCCGTTGTTGATCATTGCTTGGAGCCTGGTAACGGGTTCATGGAGCCCATCCGGTATCGGCTTGCCGGCCCAACCCCAAAGCACCGTGCGCAGTTTATCTTCCGCGTTGAAGCTCACGCCATGGTCAATTGCCCAGACCCTCTTATCCTCATCGACCAAGAGATGGCCACCTTTTCGGTCCGCGTTGTTGATTACCGAATCTAGGAGCGCGATTTTTTGCAGGGCTGAGTCCTTGGCATGCACCAAGGACACAACCGCCCCAGATTCATCGGTTCCGTCGAACACATGGTGCCAATCGGCGAGATCCTCGCCGCCGGTGATAACCGCTACCAGTCGGACGTCGGCAATTTCATCGATCCAAACTTGGCACATTCCTGGTCCGGCAGGGCCAGCGGTGCGCCAAACCGTCGGTGGAACCACTCCGAGCCCAAGGGACTGTGACATTTCGTAACTTGCCACTTCACGCATCGAGAGTGTGCCCTCAGGAAAATCCCACAGCGGCCTTTCGCCAGCAACGGGTTTATATACGCACCTAACCCGGCAGTCCGGAACTACCTCGACAAAGCAGCGCAGAGTGCCATTGGATGCACCGGCCAGTAGGCCTTCTACTTCCAGTTCGCCATTGCTCAACGCCTGGACCAGGGCATCGGAGCCAATCCACTTCGTTGCCGAGGTGATCATGCGCGGCGTCGATACCCATTCGCGCGTGGGCAAATGTGCCCCTGCGGATCGAGGGGTTGGTTGCAAAAAGGGCAGGGCGGGCGGCCAGCGGCCACCACGGCTCGCGTTCGCTCGGCGAACCCCCGGGCCTGATCAGGGGCGAGCCACACCCGCAAGGTGTCTACGCCGTCTACATCGTCATCGGCGATCTCTGGAACCTCGCCACCATTGTCGGCGACCGCATGGGCTTCGATAACTACTTTTGCCGTCGCCTCATCCCAGCCAAGTGCCATGGCCCCAACCCTGAACTCTTCAAAGATGGGTAGATCAAGGGGAGCAAGATCAACCGCGCCGACTTCACCGGCATCGGGTATCTCAAGGAGTAGGGCCCGGGTCTGCCGAACCTCGTCAAGAAGTTGATCAGTGCGCTCAGCCAGGACAAGTGCCTGTGTCTTCTCTATCACTACGCTGGTGATCGAATTGCCTTGGCGTGCCTGAAGGAAGAAGGTTCGCTCCCCCGGCATACCTACCGTGCCCACCACGAAGCGTTCAGGTTCAGTGAAGTTGAATACGTGCCGTGCCATTAACCGGCCCCTCCGCCAATTACCGCATCACTCGACCCGCGCCGAGTTGACACGCGCTTCTTCTTCCCGGGCTTCGCCACTTTCGGCCGCAGCCCCGTTAGGTCACCCCCGGAGTCGTTCATGCGCATTACGAAGGGTCGGGTCGTGGTGTAGCGAATGGCGCTAATGGAGCAGGGATCAACTTGAATGCGCTGAAATTGGTCGAGGTGCATGCCAAGCGCATCGGCAAGGATCGCCTTGATGACATCACCATGGCTTACCACCGCGTAGATAGCATCCTCGCCTAGCGCCGTGTTCCACTCGCGAATGGCGCCAACGGCCCTATGTTGCATCGATGCCATAGACTCACCGGCTGCCCCCGGAAAGACCGCGGCACTGGGGTGCGCCTGCACCACCTGCCACATTGGCTCCTTGGCGAGAACCCCGATTTTCTGGCCGGTCCAATCCCCGTACCGACACTCGCCCACCCGGTCGTCGGTATGACGCTGGACGTTGACTGGCTGCCGCGCGCAGATGGCATCGGCGGTCTGCTGCGTGCGATCCAGGGGGGAAGCAACCACGGCGGTCAAGGCCAGAACCGATAACCGATCCCCCACGCTCAGCGCCTGCTCTTGGCCGAAGTCATCGAGGAAAACCCCCGGGGTCCAGCCTGCCAGCACGCCATCGGTATTGGCCTGGGTGCGGCCGTGGCGAACGAGAATCAAGGTGGTCACCTACTGAGCGTAGATGCACTGGGTGCGTAGGGCAGAATGCGGACGTGATCAGGGGCATGGGCCTTTACACCCCGGCGAGGGTCATCCCGACTTTTAGCGCTCATAACTGGCAGGAGCCAGGTGACGCGGACCTCGGTTCGGCCCTGTTTGAGCTAATTGCTAATTGCCATGCAACCAGTGACAGTTTCGTCTGGGTTGGCGCTTTCGAGCCCACCAAGGGCGAGATGGAACTGATCGCAAGGGCCTTCGACCTGCCCCCACTTCAGGTCGAAGATGCCGCCAATCCGGCGCAACGCCCGAAGATTGAATTTACCCAGGAGGGTAATGGTTTGGCGGTTATCAAGGTCTTGGACTATGTCGAGAAGACCGCCGATGTGCTAACCGGGCAATTGGCAGTCTTTCTCGGGCCGTGGTACGCGATCACCGTTCGGCACGGTCGGATCGGCAACTTGGACGGTATCCGAAGCCGGCTGGAAACCAGCCCAAGCCTGCGAACCCACGGCCCAATTTCGGTTTTCTATTCGGTATTGGACGCCGCGGTGGATGGCTATCTCACGGTCAGCGACAGTGTCACCGAAGATGTTGAAGAGGTCGAGACGGCGGTTTTCGCACAGAATTCAATTGCCGGAAATGCCAACCGGATCTACCGCCTCAAGCGCGAAAATGTCGAAATCCGCCGAGCCATCTCGCCACTGATAATCACCGCACATGACTTCTCCCAAGGCGACCGGACTTATATTCCGGACGAGCTAAAGCCCTACTTCCAAGACATCGGGGACCACCTGCTGCGAGTCGCGGACGCGGTCGAATCCTCCGATAACCTGCTGATGACGATGCTAATGGCCTCGAACTCACTACAAGACCTCCAACAAAATCGCGATATGCGCAAAATCAGTGCTTATGTTGCAATCGCAGCCGTGCCGACCATGGTCGCGGCCATCTATGGCATGAACTTCGACTACATGCCCGAACTGCATTGGGTTTTCGGGTATCCACTGGTGCTCGGCGTGATGGGTGTCGCCTGCCTAACCCTGTTTAGGGCATTCAAGAAATCAGGGTGGCTGTAGCGACTAGCTATGCGGTCAGCACACCGGTCAGCAGCAGGACCATGATCAGGACACCCGCGACCACCCGGTAGATGACAAATGGCGTGTACGAGCGGGTAGACACCCAACGCAGTAACCAGGCGATAACCGCCAGCCCGACGAAGAAGGCAATCACGGTCGCGACAATGGTCGGTGCCCAAGTTACGGCCGAGTCATCGCCGATTTTCGTGGTTTCGTAAATCCCCGATGCCAGCACAGCCGGAACCGCGAGTAAAAAGGCGTACCGGGCCGCCGCTTCGCGGGTGTAGCCCAAGAACAGCCCGACCGAGATGGTGGCTCCGGAGCGCGACACCCCTGGGATGAGCGCGAGGGCCTGACCTAGGCCCAGCAAGATGCCATCGCGGCCATTTAGTGCGGCTAGGTTCTGAACCTTGCGGCCAATGCGATCGGCGAAGCCGAGGATGATGCCGAAAACTATCAAGGTGCAGGCCACCAGCCAAAGGTTTCGGGCGGCTGTTTCAATTTGCTGCGCAAAGAGTAGGCCGAGAACCGCGATTGGGATGGTGCCGATAATGATGTACCAGCCCATGCGCGCGTCAACACTGGATCGAAGCTCACGATTTGCCAGACTGCGCGCCCAGGTGGTGATGATTCGCCCGATATCGCGCCAGAAGAAGACGATTACCGCGAGCTCAGTGCCGATCTGCGTGACAGCGGTGAAGGCCGCACCGGGGTCTTGCCAGCCGAGCAATTGCGACAGCACGAAGATGTGTGCACTTGATGAGATGGGCAAGAATTCAGTGAGACCTTGCACGATTCCGAGAAATATCGCCTCGAACCATGACATCGTCACGCAGCAAGGCCCGATTCGTCGAGGACTTCGGCCATGGTTCGCAAGGTTGCGATTCGCTCATCCAAGGAGCCGGCGTAGATCGCTACCGACAAGGTGCCAACTCCGGATTCGGCGTATGCGGCCAGTCGATCCCGGATCCGGTCACGTGGGCCGATCAGCGAAGTTTGATCGATGAAATCAAGTGGCACCGCCGTCCCGGCGCCGACATAGTCACGCGCCAGGTACTTCTCCTGGATTTCAACGGCGGCCTGCTCGTACCCCATGCGCGTGGCCAATTGGTTGTAGAAGTTCTGCTCACGCGAACCCATGCCGCCGATATACAGCGCAGAATAGGCCCGGATGAAGTCGGCGCACTTGTCGAGATCCGCACCGATCACCACCGGTACCGTGGGCACCACGTCAAAGCCGGCAAGGGTCTTTCCACTCTTAGCCCGGCCGGTGTTGATGGGGGCCAGCAACGATTCCGCGAATTCAGGGGCGTAGAAAATCGCCAGCCAGCCGTCGCCGATCTCACCGGCCAACTCCAGGTTCTTAGGCCCGATAGCCGCCAGGTAGATCGGAATGTGCGCGCGAACCGGGTGCACGGTCAAGGTCAACGCCTTGCCCGGACCGTCCGGCAACGGCAAGGTGAAGAACTCACCGGAGTAGCTCACCTTTTCGCGTGCTAACGCGAGCCTTACGATGTCGACGTACTCGCGAGTTCGCTGCAGCGGCTTATCGAATCGAACGCCATGCCAGCCCTCGGAAACCTGTGGCCCCGAAACCCCAAGACCGAGCCGAAACCGGCCACCCGATAGCGAGTCCAAGGTGGCTGCGGTCATCGCGGTATTTGCCGGGGTGCGCCCGGGAATCTGAAAAATGGCAGCACCCAGATCAATTCTCGTGGTCTGTGCCCCGATCCAGGCGAGGACCGTTGCCGCATCGGAGCCATATGCCTCTGCCGCCCAAACCACCGAAAACCCGAGCGCGTCGGCCACCTTGGCTAGCTCCAGATTGTCCGCGTCATTACCGGCGCCCCAATACCCCAAATTCACACCGAGTTTCATGCCTTGAGCCTATGCCAAGGGGTAGCGTGTCGGCATGGAGCAACGACCACTCGGGCGTTCTGGTTTGTGGGTGGGCCGGTTTGGCTTAGGCACTATGACCTGGGGCAAAGGCACCGACGAGTATGACGCCCGCGATCAATTGGCGGTTTTTCTCGACGCCGGCGGCACGTTGATAGACACGGCCGATACCTATGCCGATGGCGCTTCCGAGGAGTTGCTCGGTGAACTCCTCGAGGAGTTCGGCACCCGAGACCAAGTAGTGATCGCCACCAAGGCCGTTTCGACTCCTGGGGTTGAACGCAAATTCAACGCCTCCCGTGGCCATATCCGCACTGCCCTGGAAACATCATTGCGTCGGCTGCGAACCGATCACATCGACCTATGGCAAATGCATGCGTGGGATCCGACCACCCCAATGGAAGAAACCCTCGCCGCAATTGATGACGCGGTACATAGTGGAAAAGTTCGATACGTCGGTGTCTCTAATTATTCGGGGTGGCAACTTGCAAGGTCGGCAACCTGGCAGCGGGCGGTGCCCGGGCGGGCACCGATTGTCACCGCGCAAATGGAGTACTCGTTACTCGAGCGCGGAATCGAACGGGAGATCATCCCGGCAGCCCAGTCCCTCGGTCTTGGCATCTTGCCGTGGTCACCCCTTGGTCGTGGTGTTCTGACCGGTAAGTATCGGCACGCCACCCCAAGTGACTCCCGCGGCGGCAACGCTGACACCGCCGGCTGGATCCAGATCTATCTAGAAGATCGAGGCCGACGCATTGTTGATGCCCTTGCCACCGCGGCCGAGGGCCTCGGCGCCTCGCCAACCGAGGTGGCGCTGGCTTGGCTGCGCGATCGCCCCGGTGTGGTCGCCCCGATCCTGGGCGCTCGCACCAATAGTCAATTGATCGCAGCGCTGGCCAGTGAGGAGCTCGAGCTGCCCGATGAGATCACCCGAGCCCTCGATGAAGTATCAGAACCAGCAATGGGCTACCCCGAAGCCGGTTGGGCGCAGCGCCGATGAAACCGAAGTCAGCGGCGCTGGCAACATGGGAGTTCCGCGAGATCGCAATATCGCGGGAGACAAGTCGGGAGTCGGCGCGTCAAATTCTGACGAGTGCCGCCGAGACCGATCATTGGGAACTTGACAGGTCGCGAATGTTTCCCGATGGTCGCCGCAGCATTAGGTTGCGCCGCAAAGTTATTCGGGCGGCACGTACCGCCTAGGTTGCTCGAACTAGCAGGCCCGAAGGAATCTATCGAGTACGCGCACCCCGAACTGCAATCCAGCAACAGGTACCCGCTCATCAACGCCATGGAACAAGCGCCAGTAGTCCAGATCCGCCGGCATCTGCAGCGGGGAGAATCCGTAGCAGTTGATCCCAAAGCGCGAAAAGGCCTTGGCATCGGTGCCGCCGGAGATCATGTATGGCACGGTCTTGGCTATTGGGTCCTCGGCGCGCAGCACCTCGGCCATTAGGTCAACCGTAGCGGTGTCAAATGGTGCTTCAAGCGCAATATCTTCCACTTCGGTCGTAACTGAGATTCCGGCGCCCACCAAGTCCTTGATCGTTGCCGCAAATTCATCCTCAAACCCCGGCACCACGCGCCCATCAATGTTGCCGAAAGCCTCGGTTGGGATCACATTGTGCTTGTAGCCGGCCTCAAGCATTGTCGGGTTGGCGGTATTGCGCATAGTCGCGCCGACCAGTGCACCAAAGGTACCTAGTCGACGTAGTAACTCCGCCGGGTCCCGCGGATCCAACTCGATGCCGTAGGCATCAGCTAGCTCCGACAGGAAAACCTCGACGGTCGCGGTGATGCGAAGTGGCCAGTTGTGGCGCGCAACTCGAGTAACCGCCTCGCACAATTCCGTGATGGCATTATCGTCGTGCAGCATTGAGCCGTGGCCCGCTCGACCGGTGGCCTGCAGGCGGATCCAACGGATCCCCTTCTCGGCAGTCTGGATCGGGTAAAGACGCAAATCAGCACGCACGGTGACCGAGAACCCACCCACCTCGCCAACCGCCTCGGTTACACCTTGGAACATCTCGGGGCGATTGGCTGCCAACCAGTGTGCACCGTGCCGACCGCCCGCCTCTTCATCGGGTAAAAACAAAATCACCACATCACGTCGTGGTCGGATACCGGTGAAACCCCAACCGCGGACGACGGCCAAGATCATCGCGTCCATGTCTTTCATGTCGACCGCACCCCGGCCCCAGACGAAGCCCGAGTCCACTTCGCCGGCAAATGGCGGTCGGCTCCACGCACTGGCTATCGCCGGAACCACGTCCAGGTGCCCGTGCAGGAGCAGGGCGGGTGCCGCTGGATCGATACCGGCCACCCGCAAATAGACCCCGGCTCGACGAGCACTCGTGGTGGTGAACACCTCCGGTGACCACCCGGCCTCACGTAGTCGCTCGGCACAGTAATCTGCAGCCTCGATCTCCCCTACCGTCTCGTTGCTTTCGCCCCAGTTGCTGGTGTCGATCCGGATTAGATCGGTGAGCAGCCCAACGGCCTCGCCCTCAGCCTGCGGCAGTGGCTTCCAGGTGGCGCTCACGGCCCCATCCTGCCTGCTCCACGCCGATCTAGCCAACAGGTATGCTGCCAGCCGCAGGTTTTCCTGCGCCACGTCCGGGTGGCGGAATAGGCAGACGCGCTAGCTTGAGGTGCTAGTTCCCTTTGCGGGGAATGGGGGTTCAAGTCCCCCCTCGGACACTAGGTGACAGGTGGGCTCTGCCCGGATCCCTCGGTGCCTGCCGCTGGGGCGCCGACCTCCGCAAACATCTTGAGTTCGACTTCGCGCCGAGGATACTTAAACCAGACCAAGGCTAGGCCAATTGCTACCGAGGCAAATGCCACCGCGATGGCGGCAGACTTGCCCTCGGTGAAGGCCTGCTGCGCGTCGGTGATGAGTGCGGTCGCATCACCTGTCGGCAAGGTGGCAGCGACTCCCTCCGCCTCCTCATAGGACGAGACAATCTCCTGCTGACCTTGTGCTCCAAGTTCACCTAGAGTTGATGTCGGAAGCTTGCTCATGCCCTTTG
>SYJA01000093.1 GCA_005798555.1 Actinomycetota bacterium | reverse complement strand
GAGTCCAAGACTCACTGCACACGTGGTTCGAGAAGGCCGCGGGGAACTGCCACATTGACTACGCGTTCCATCAGATCATCGGCGGGGTTGACGATGACTCCCTGAAGGCCATGGATGAGTTGGTCGATGAGGGCATCACGAGTTTCAAATTGTTCATGGCCTATCCCGGCGTCTTCTTCAGTGATGACGGCCAGATCGTGCGCGCGATGCAAACTGCGGCAAATAACGGCGCCATGATAATGATGCATGCTGAAAATGGCACCGCTATAGATGTTTTGGTGAGCCAGGCGCTTGCTGCCGGTAATACCGACCCGATGTATCACTCCCTTACTCGCCCGTGGCAAACCGAATCCGAGGCTACCAATCGGGCGGTCATGCTGGCACACATGACCGGCGCGCCACTTTACATCGTGCACATGTCGGCCAAGCAGGCCGTCGAGGTGGTGCAGCGAGCGCGCGATGGCGGCCAGAATGTTTTCGGTGAGACCTGCCCGCAGTATTTGTATCTGTCCCTCGAGGACCAACTAATGCAACCGGGCTTTGAAGGGGCCAAGTGGGTTTGCTCCACGCCACTTCGCTCCAAGGCCCAAGGCCACCAAGAGGAGCTCTGGCGATATCTGCGCACCAATGACCTCTCGGTGGTCAGTACCGACCACTGCCCGTTTTGCTTCAAGGAGCAAAAGGAGCTTGGCCTCGGCAATTTCTCCAAGATCCCAAACGGCATCGGCTCAGTCGAGCACCGCATGGATCTTATTTACCAAGGTGTCGTCGATGGCCAGATCTCGGTTGAGCGCTGGGTCGAGTTGTGCGCAACAACCCCAGCCCGCATGTTCGGCCTCTATCCGCGCAAGGGCGCGATTGCACCTGGCTCAGACGCCGACATAGTCATTTACGATCCCGTTGGGCGCACCGAGATCGGCTTCCACAAGACCCACCACATGAACATGGACCATTCCGCATGGGAGGGTTTTGTCATCGATGGCCACGTCGACACCGTGCTCTCGCGCGGCAGGGTGATTGTTGCGAACAACCAATACAATGGCGTGAAGGGTCACGGGCAATATCTCAAGCGTGGGCTTTCGCAGTATCTGATCTGAAGTCAAAATCGAATATTTTTGGAAGAAACGGAGAATTACTGTGCGCGTCATCGACCACTGGATCAACGGGGCCAAGGTTTCATCGACTTCCGGGCGCACCAGCCCGGTCTACAACCCGGCCACGGGCCAGCAGCAGGCCAGTGTTGGGCTCGCTTCGGTCGCTGAAGTGGACGCGGCCGTTGCCGCGGCCAAGGAAGCCTTCGAGTCTTGGCGGCATACCTCCTTGTCGAAGCGCTCGGAGATCATGTTTGCCTTCCGGGAGTTGGCCAATGCAAACCGGGCCAAGATCATCGAACTTGTCTCGATTGAGCACGGCAAGGTTCCAAGCGACGCCGCTGGTGAGCTGGCCCGCGGGATGGAGAATATCGAATTTGCTTGCGGGATCCCATCTCTCCTAAAGGGCGGGTTCAGCGAGCAGGTGTCCGGTGGGGTCGATGTCTACTCCATCAAGCAGCCACTTGGTGTCGTCGCGGGCATAACTCCATTCAACTTTCCCGCAATGGTGCCAATGTGGATGTTCGCGAACGCGATTGCTACCGGCAACTGCTTCATCCTCAAGCCAAGTGAGAAGGACCCATCCGCGGCCCTGTACCTTGCCGAGTTGCTTGCACAGGCCGGGCTACCCCCTGGTGTCTTCACTGTCCTGCAAGGTGACAAAGTCGCCGTCGATCGGATCTTGGAGCACCCGGATATTGCCGCCGTGAGCTTTGTTGGCTCCACCCCTATCGCCAAGTACATTTACGCAACTGGCACGGCAAACGGCAAGCGAGTGCAAGCACTTGGCGGCGCGAAGAACCACATGGTCGTGCTGCCCGATGCTGATATCAACATGGCCGCCGACGCGGCCGTCAGTGCGGCCTATGGGTCAGCCGGCGAACGCTGCATGGCAATTTCGGTTGTGGTTGCCGTCGGCAGTATCGGGGATGCGATCGTCGACGCGATCGCGGCGCGGTTGCCTAAACTGAAGGTGGGCCCGGGTACCGATCCCGATGCTGAGATGGGCCCGCTAATCACCGGTGAGCACCGGGACAAGGTTGCTTCATACTTAGCAGGTGCCGCCGGCGAAGGTGCCACGGTGGTCGTTGATGGTCGCGATGATGATCTACCTGCCG
Organism: Actinomycetota bacterium; assembly: GCA_005798555.1. Lineage (GTDB taxonomy): Bacteria > Actinomycetota > Actinomycetes > S36-B12 > S36-B12. Next base: position 10,038 of record SYJA01000093.1, on the reverse strand, counting down.
ACGGTTTCTTCCTTGGCGCCTCCTTGGTAGACAAGGTCAAGCCCGGCATGAAGGTCTATGACGATGAGATCTTCGGCCCGGTACTTGCGGTCACCAGAGTGGACACTTACGAAGAGGCCGTGGCTCTAATTAATCGGCACCAGTACGGCAATGGCACCGCGATCTTCACCCGCGACGGTGGCGCTGCCCGGCAGTTCCAGTTTGATATCAACGTGGGCATGGTCGGCATCAATGTACCGATCCCGGTCCCGGTTGCCTACTACAGTTTTGGCGGCTGGAAAGCCTCGTTGTTTGGGGATAGCAATATGTACGGCCCAGCCGGGATTGAGTTCTACACCCGCACTAAAACAATCACCTCGCGTTGGCCAGACCCAGCAACTTCTTCGGTTGACCTCGGGTTTCCGGGCACTCGATAACAAAAGAGGACAGCCATGGATATCGGAGTCGTTCTGCAGTGCACTCCCCCTGCTGCTCGCGTTGTGGATCTTGCTCGCCGGGCCGAGACACTCGGGTTCAGCCATGTCTGGACCTTTGACTCGCATATCTTGTGGGAGGAGCCGTATGTCATCTACAGCAAAATCCTTGACGAAACCCGCAAGATCATCGTCGGCCCGATGGTCACCAATCCGGCCACCCGCGATATCACCGTCACCGCCTCGGTTTTTGCGACCTTAAATGAGATGTACGGGAACCGAACAGTCATTGGCATCGGCCGCGGCGACTCCGCAGTGCGGGTAACCAATGGCAAGCCGGTGTCTGTCGATGAACTCAGGCAGGCTGTGGTTGACCTCAAGGGCTTGGTGAATGGCTCCGCCATCGAATACAAAGGCAACCACCTGCGTCTGCCGTGGGCCGGGGCTAGTAGAACCGAGGTATTTGTCGCGGCCTACGGCCCTAAAGTCCTCGCCCTGACCGGCGAGGTTGGAGATGGCTTTATCCTGCAATTAGCTGACCCATCAATTGCCGAATGGACCATCAAGGCGGTGCGCGATGCTGCAACTGCAGCGGGGCGTAATCCTGACGATGTCTACATCTGCGTTGCCGCACCCGCTTATGTCACCGATGGCTCACCCGAGGCCCACGTTCACGCCCGCGATCAGCTGCGCTGGTTCGGCGGCATGGTTGGCAATCACGTTGCCGACATAGTCGAGCGTTACGGCGCTGCTGGCAGCGGCGTGCCGCAGGCCTTAACCGACTACATAAAGGAGCGCAAGGGTTACGACTACAACCATCACGGCAAGGCCAGCGGTGACCATGTCGATTTCGTCCCCGACGAGATCATTGATCGATTTTGCATAATTGGAACCCCGGCAGAGCAGGTGCGTCACATCGAGGAGTTACGGGCCCTCGGCGTGCACCAATTCGCCATGTACCTGCAGCACGACGACAAGGACGCCACCTTGGCCGCCTATGGCGCGAAAGTCATTCCCGCTATCCAAGAGCACCTTTTAGCTACAAGTTAACCGGGCTTAACTTTCCAGGTTGGCCATCACGTGCTTGATGCGGGTGTAGTCCTCAAACCCGTACATGGACAGATCCTTGCCATACCCCGAATGCCGGAAGCCACCGTGCGGCATCTCGGCAACCAGCGGGATATGGGTGTTGATCCAGACGCAACCAAAGTTCAGGCCCTTGGCCATGCGCATTGCGCGGCCGAAGTCCTTGGTCCAAACCGAAGACGCCAAGCCGTAAGGAACTCCATTGGCCCAGCGCAAGGCTTCGGCCTCATCGGAGAACTTCTGCACGGTGATAACCGGTCCAAAGATCTCGTTCTGGATCATCTCATCGTCCTGCTTCAGGTTCGCGATCACCGTGGGCTCGATGTAGAAACCACGGTCACCTTGACGCTTGCCACCGACAACCACCGAAGCATGACCCGGGGTGCGCTCAATGAATCCGAGGACCCGCTCCATCTGACCGGCGTTATTCACCGGCGGCACCATGGCATCTCCACCGGGGCCGTCGGCAAATGTGGTTGATGTGCCCTTGGCCTGCTCGGCCAACGCGGCGACAAAGTCGTCGTAGATGCGGGGGCCGACGATCATGCGAGTTGCCGCGGTGCAGTCCTGGCCAGCATTGAAGTAACCGGCCACCGCGAGCCACTCCGCGGCCGCTTCCACATCCGCATCGTCAAAGATCACCACGGGAGCCTTGCCGCCCAGCTCAAGATGCACACGCTTCACATCACGCGCCGCCGACTCGGCAACCTGCATGCCGGCGCGCACCGAGCCGGTGATCGAAACCATCTGCGGGGTCTTATGCTCTACGATCGCGCGGCCGGTATCGCGGTCACCGCAGATCACGTTCAGGACACCCGGGGGCAGTGCCCCAGACTCCGCGATGATTTCGGCCATCCGCACGGTGCTTACCGGGGTGGTATCACTCGGCTTGAGCACCACGGTGTTACCGGCCGCGATAGCCGGCACGTATTTCCAGACCGCCATCAACATTGGATAGTTCCAGGGTGTCACCTGACCTATTACTCCGATTGGCTCGCGGCGAATAATTGAGGTGAAACCCTTCGCGTACTCCCCCGCCGCCCGGCCTTCGAGAACTCGAGCCGCTCCGGCGAAGAACCGGATCTGGTCGATCATCGGTGGGATCTCCTCGGCGGCGGTAACGGCCACCGGCTTACCGGTGTTCTCGCTTTCAAGAGCCACCAATTCGTCCGCGTGGGCTTCGAATGCATCGGCGATAGTCAGGAGCGCCATTTGCCGCTCGGACGGAGTCGTATTACTCCAGATCTCAAATGCCGCGTCCGCCGCGACATACGCGCGATCGACATCGGTGGCGCCCGAGACTGGGGCCGATGCGAAAACCTGGCCGGTTGACGGGTTGATCAACTCGCTGGTGCGGCCATCGGCTGCCTCGACACTTGCCCCATTTACAAAATTTCGCAGAACCCGATTGCCGCTCACGTGAACTCCAATTCTCGAAAGGGAATTAAGGAAACTCCAAGGTGCCCGAAGCGTACCGCCTCACCGCCGGTTTCGTCAGCCCCATCGGCAATTGGGCGCGGATTTCGCACTTTTCGTTTTCTATGTCAACTAAATCACTTGCCAAATGCCCGGTAATGGCCCAATATGGCGACCATGTCGACCCGTGAGCGGGCACCTGTGGCCCTTGATGACGTCTCGAAAGCGATCATCGAGCAATTGCAGCAGGACGGTCGGCGTCCCTACGCGGCTATCGGCAAGGCGGTGGGCTTGTCCGAAGCTGCCGTGCGGCAACGGGTGCAACGCCTGCAAGATGGCGGCGTCATGGCGATTGTGGCCATCACCGATCCAGTGCAACTGGGGTTCACCAGCGCGGCAATGATCGGGGTTCGCGTTGATGGTGACATTGAAGCCGTTGCCGAGAAGATGGAGTTGATGCCCGAGGTTGACTACCTCGTGGTTTGCGCTGGATCATTTGACATCTTGGCTGAAGTCATCGCCGAAGACGACGACCACTTGCTCGATGTGGTCAACCGACATATCCGGGCCATACCTGGTGTTCGTTCAACCGAGACATTTGTCTACCTAAAACTGCGCAAGCAGATCTACACCTGGGGAAAAAGATGACAACCACACCGCAGTACGTGACCGAACCCGGCAGTGACGCCATGGCTAGCTCGGCGCGCGACCACCTCTGGATGCATTTCACCCGCCACTCCTCCTATTACGAGGGCGGTCATGTCCCGGTTATCGTCAAGGGTGATGGCCCCTACATCTGGGATGACCACGGCAAACGCTACTTCGATGGGCTATCCGGACTCTTCGTTGTTCAGGTCGGTCACGGGCGACGGGAACTGGCGCTGGCCGGTGCCACACAGGGCGAAGAACTTGCCTTCTTCCCGATCTGGTCCTACGCCCACCCGCGCGCCATCGAGCTCGCCGAACGTCTGGCGCACCTGGCCCCCGGTGACCTAAACCGCGTGTTCTTCACGACCGGTGGTGGTGAGGCAGTCGAGACCGCGTGGAAGCTGGCAAAGCAATACTTCAAGCTCACCGGCAAACCCACCAAGCACAAGGTGATAAGCCGCGCGATTGCCTACCACGGCACCCCGCAAGGGGCGCTGTCAATCACCGGCATCCCGGACGCGAAGATCCCGTTCGAGCCATTGGTGCCCGGCGGCATCAAAGTCCCAAACACCAACTTCTATCGAGCCGGCGAGGAGTACCGGCACGATGAGAAGGCATTCGGCCTGTGGGCGGCAGATCGAATCGCCGAGGCTATCGAGTTCGAAGGACCGGACAGCGTCGCCGCTGTTTTCGTCGAGCCGGTGCAGAACTCCGGCGGTTGCTTCCCGCCTCCCCCCGGGTACTTGGAGCGCGTACGCGAGATTTGTGATCGCTACGACGTACTGATGGTCGCGGACGAAACCATCACCGGGTTCGGGCGCATCGGTGACATCTTCGCGATGAATCGTTTTGGCGTGACACCCGACATCATCACTTGCGCCAAGGGCATGTCATCTGGCTATGCAGCGATCGGCGCCATGATCGCAAGTGAACGGCTCTTCGAGCCCTTCAAGCACGGATCCACGGCCTTCCTGCACGGCTATACCTGGGGTGGTCACCCGGTCGCGGCCGCCGTCGCGCTGGCCAACCTTGACCTATTCGAGTCCGAGGGCATTATTCAAAATGTGCTGGCGAATGAGGCCAACTTCAAGCGCACCCTCGACAAACTCAGCGATCTTCCTATCGTCGGTGATGTGCGAGGTGCCGGCTACTTCTATGGCATCGAGTTAGTCAAGGACAAGGTCACCCGCGAGACTTTCGACGACGATGAGGCCGAAAGGCTACTTCGCGGCTTCCTGTCCAAGGCGCTCTTTGACAATGGGCTTTACTGCCGGGCCGATGATCGTGGTGATCCGGTCGTGCAACTTGCTCCCCCGCTAACCTGCGGGCAGAAGGAATTCGATGAGATGGAGGCCATCTTGCGGACGGTTCTCACCGAAGCGTGGTCGGTACTGTGAACGCCGCACCAGCACCCGGGTCAACTGATCGAACCAAGGGCCGGCGAATCCCGGAGAACTCCGTAACCGAGACTGCAGCACTGCATGGGGTACTCGACGCCGGATTAGTTGCCCATGTTGCCGTCGTCGATGAGTCCGCCCAGCCCTATGTGCTTCCAGTGGCCTACGCCCGGCGCGGTGGGCAAGTGCTTTTCCATGGCTCAACCGGGTCCCGACTTTTTCGTGGCCTGGCAGCTGGGCAACCCACCTGCCTGACGGTGACCTTGCTCGATGGCTTGGTCCTGGCCCGAAGTGCATTTGAGTCGAGCATGAACTACCGAGCCGTGATGGTTCTTGGCATAGCGACCCAACTAGCTGGTGACGATGAACTTGACGCACTTGCGTGCATCACCGAACACCTACTGCCCGGCCGGTGGGCGCAGTGCCGGCATCCCTCGGCTAAGGAACGCGCCGCGACCATGACCTTGGCCCTGGATTTGACCGAGTGCTCGGTCAAGATCCGAACCGGTGGCCCTGATGATGATCCCGCCGATCTGGTGGATCCGATCTATAGCCAGATCTGGGCCGGCGTGGTGCCCATCGGCAAGGACTTCCAAACCCCGGTGGCCGATGAGCACACGCCGTCACATGTCGAGGTGCCCGAGTACATCACCAGGTGGCGCACCTCGTGAGTAGACGCTCGTCTGATCTTTCCCTGTGGTGGAACACACTGCCGACCGCATTGACCTTGCCAATTGGCAATCCGTTGCCCGGTGATGCCACTGCTGACATTGCCATCGTCGGCGCCGGTTACACCGGGCTATGGACCGCCTACTACCTACTCAAGGCCGACCCGAAACTGCGGGTGGCAATCATCGAGGCGAACTACGCCGGCTTCGGTGCGAGTGGTCGCAATGGCGGTTGGGCGTCCGCCCTTTTCCCCGTCAGTCTCGAAGCCCTCGCGCGGGTGAGTTCCCGCGAGGCTGCGAAGTCGATGAGACGCGCGATGTTCACTACCGTGGCCGAGATCGGCCGGGTAGCCGCCGCTGAAGGCTGGGATATCAACTGGCAGCAGGGCGGCACCGTCGTGCTGGCCCGAACTCCCCTGCAACTAAATGATGCCCGCGCCGAGACGGCCAATCTTCGGTCCTGGGGATTCGGTGCGGAGGATTACGCCCTACTTGATGCAACCGAAGCCAAGGACATGGCGAATGCAACTGACGTCCTCGGCGGCACCTTCACACCGCACTGCGCAGCGATCAACCCTGCTCTACTGGTGCGCAACCTCGCGCGTACCGTCGTTGCCCTTGGTGCCAAGCTCTATGAAGACACCGCGGCAACCGCCATCGAGCCTGGCATCGTGCGTACAGCGCGCGGATCGGTGCGCGCCGAGGTGATCGTGCGCGCGACCGAGGGTTACACCCCATCCCTGGCCGGCGAAAAGCGCACCTTGGCACCGGTGTACTCGTTGATGCTTGCGACCGAACCCCTTAGTGAGTCGACCTGGGATTCCATCGGGTTGCGCGAACGCCAGACTTTTAGTGATGGCCGCCACCTAATAATTTATGGCCAGCGCACGGCTGATGGCCGGCTCGCCTTTGGCGGGCGCGGTGCGCCTTACTACTACGGCTCCAAGATCACTGCCGCGCAGGACCGCAATCCGCAAGTACATGCCGGGCTCTGGCAGGTACTGACCGATCTCTTTCCAGCCGTCAGCGCTGCGCACGTCACCCATACCTGGGGTGGCCCACTTGGGGTGCCGCGTGACTGGTGGGCCTCCTGCGGGCTTGACCGCGGCACCGGGTTGGCGTGGGCCGGGGGCTACGTTGGCGATGGGGTCGGAACAACCAATCTGGCCGGGCGCACCTTGACCGAATTGATCACCGGCCAAGTGCAGTCAGCAGGCGACCTAACCACCTTGCCATGGGTAAATCACCGGTCACCTAATTGGGAACCGGAGCCATTGCGCTGGCTGGGCACCAATATTGGGCTTCGGGTGATGACAAGTGCCGACGCCTCGGAGGCCCGCACCGGAAGATCCTCCCGACGCGCCGCGTACTTCGGGCGAAAAATGGGCCACTAGCCCGATAATTGGATCCAATCATCGAAATTGGATACACTTCACCAGATTCGGTTCCCGGCCTACTAGCCCAGGAGTATTGATGCCATCCGCACCCCAACGCCCACTTGACCTGTTCGCGATTGACCACCTGCTTTCGGAGGAGGAACGGGCAATGCGCGATGTGGTCCGGGCCTATGTCGATGACCGGATCAAGCCGCGCGTCGCGGATTGGTTTGAATCCGGTGAGATCCCGGCCCGGGAATTGGCCTTGGAACTCGGTGAACTCGGAGTCTTGGGCATGCACCTGACAGGCTACGACTGCGCTGGAACTTCAGCCGTCGCCTACGGGCTTGCGTGCATGGAGTTGGAAGCCGGGGACTCCGGTATCCGCTCGCTGGTGAGCGTGCAGGGTTCGCTGGCAATGTACGCGATCCACGCATTTGGCTCCGATGAGCAGAAGGCGAACTGGCTGCCGAGAATGGCTGTTGGCTCGGCAATCGGTTGTTTTGGGTTAACCGAGGCTGACTTTGGCTCCAATCCCTCGGGCATGCGGACCAACGCCAAGCGCGATGGCGATGACTGGATTCTCAATGGCTCGAAAATGTGGATCACCAACGGCAATGTCGCCGACGTAGCCGTGGTGTGGGCCCAGACCGATGACGGTATCCGCGGGTTTGTCGTTCCGACTGACTCCCCCGGCTTCACGGCCAACGCAATTCACAAGAAGATGTCCCTGCGGGCATCGGTAACGAGTGAACTCGTCTTCACCGATATCAGATTGCCAGGCAATGCGATGCTGCCCGGAGTCAAAGGGCTAAAGGGGCCGCTGTCCTGCCTCAACGAGGCCCGGTTCGGCATCATCTTTGGCACTATGGGCGCCGCACGTGACTGCCTGGAAACCGCTATCACGTATTCGATCGACCGTGAGCAGTTCGATAAGCCACTGGCCAGTTTCCAATTGACGCAGAGAAAACTCGCCGACACGGCCCTCGAACTCGGCAAAGGTACCCTGCTGGCTCTGCACCTTGGCCGACTCAAAGATGAGCACCTGATTCGACCGGAGCAGATCAGCATGGGCAAATTGAATAACGCGCGCGAAGCATTAAATATCGCGAGGGAGTGCCGGAGCATCCTTGGCGGTAACGGCATCACCCTCGAGTACCCAATCATTCGCCATATGAACAATCTGGAGTCGGTTTACACCTACGAAGGCACCAATGAGATGCATACCCTTGTCGTTGGTGAGGCCTTGACCGGAATCCCGGCCTACCGCTAATGCCCGGCGCACTTGACCAAGTGCTGGTTGCGGATTTCTCCCGGGTGCTTGCCGGGCCCTATGCCTCCATGCTGCTAGGCGATCTTGGTGCCACCGTGATCAAGGTTGAACGCCCCGGCGCCGGCGATGACACCCGGGCCTGGGGACCGCCGTATGCCGAAGACGGCCAGTCCACCTACTTCCATTCGGTCAATCGAAATAAGAGATCCCTGGCATTGGATATCGGCCACGCCGCCGATCAGCGCATCGCCCAACGCCTGGCCGAACGCGCCGATATCGTCCTGGAGAATTTCAAGCCGGGGGCGTTGGCCCGCTACGGGCTCGATTACAAATCTGTTGCTACCGGAAACCCCAGAGTCATCTACTGCTCGATCAGCGGTTTTGGAACCGGTGCTGGCGCTGACCTACCCGGATACGACCTGCTCGTTCAGGCCATGGGCGGTTTGCTGAGCATCACCGGGACCGAGGAGCCGACAAAAGCTGGAGTTGCGGTCGTTGACGTACTGACCGGCTTGCACGCAACAGTTGCCGTTCTTGCCGCGCTTCGTCACCGCGAGCTAACCGGTGCCGGGCAACTCGTTGAAGTCTCACTTCTTTCCAGTTTGCTCTCAGCCCTGGTTAATCAGGCATCGAGTTACGTCGGGGCCGGGGTGGTACCAACCTTCATGGGCAACGCCCATCCGTCAATCGCCCCATATGAGGTTTATCAAACCGCGGACCGTCCACTTGTCATTGCGGTTGGCAATGACAGCCAATTCGCCGCGCTAGCCACGGCGATTGACTGCCCCCAGCTGGCCACCGACAACCGGTTTGCCACTAATCCCGCGCGGGTTGCGAACCGCTCGGCGCTGGCCACCGAGCTGACCGTTGCCCTGGCCACCGAAGGCGCGGATCACTGGCGCCGGGAGCTGACCGCGGTCAATGTGCCGTGCGGGCCGATCAACAACATCTCGCAGGCCTTCACCCTCGCGGCCGAACTCGGACTGGACCCGATCGCGTTAGTCGGCGCCGCGGCAACTGGCGCAAGGCAGGTTGCGAATCCGGTCAAGTATTCGGTCACCCCAGCGACCTATCACCTATCCCCCCCACATGTTGGCCAAGACAATGCAGCGGTGATCGCGGAGTTCGATCTGGCATGAACGCGAAGCCTTTAACCGTGCAGGAGGACGTCCTCGCCTTGTTGCGAGTCGAGATACTCACCGGAGCACTTAAGCCAGGTCAACAAATCGTGCAGGATGCACTCGCAGATAAATTCGGCGTTAGTCGCGTCCCGCTGCGTGAGGCTTTGAAGATCCTCGAGGGTGAAGGGCAGGTTACCCACCACCCAAACCGCGGCTACTTCGTAGCAGAGTTGAGCATTAGTGACCTGCACGAGGTGTATCGTCTTCGCGCCCTGCTGGAGCGCGAGGCAGTGACCGCCGCCGTCGCGAACATCACCGACCGCGATCTTTCGAAAATAGCTGACCTTGCGAAAGAAGTACGCACCGCAACGAGTACCGGCGAGGTCCTAGCGATCACCGCCGCGAATCGGGCATTCCACTTCGCTATTTTCGAACTCAGCGAAATGCCGAGATTGGTTCGCCTGCTGCGCCAGCTCTGGGATGCCACCGATGTTTATCGCTCGGTTTACTTCGCGAATGCGACCAACAGGAAGCGCATTCTGCTCGAGCATGATGAGATTCTCAATGCTCTTAGCACGCGTAACGTGGCTAATTTGGTTCAGTGGCACGACACGCACCGTGATAACTCTGTCTCGAGTGT
>SYJA01000092.1 GCA_005798555.1 Actinomycetota bacterium | reverse complement strand
GGTGTCTTCACGTTTCTTGACGCTCGCGCCAAGACCATTGGAAGCATCCAAGATTTCATTCATCAATCGTTCGGTCATGGTCTTCTCACGACGCTGCCGGGAGTAGCCGATCAGCCAGCGCAGGGCCAAGGTGATACTGCGATTGGGCTTTACTTCAACGGGCACCTGGTAGGTCGCCCCACCGACCCGGCGCGAGCGCACTTCAAGGGTGGGCTTGATGTTGTCAAGGGCGCGCTTGAGGGTCTGGACCGGATCGGTACCTGTCTTCTCCCGGGCACCTTCAAGGGCGCCGTAGACAATTCGCTCCGCCGTTGACCGCTTGCCGTCCAGCAGTACCTTGTTGACCAGTTGGGTGACAATCGGGGCACTAAATACTGGATCGTTGACGATCGGCCGCTTGGTGGCCGGGCCCTTGCGTGGCATTAGGCCTTCTCCTTCATCGCGCCGTAGCGGGAGCGTGCCTGCTTGCGGTTCTTCACGCCTTGGGTATCCAGGGCACCGCGGATCACCTTGTAACGAACACCGGGCAGGTCGCGCACCCGGCCGCCGCGCACCAGGACAATTGAGTGCTCCTGCAGGTTGTGGCCAACCCCGGGAATGTACGCGGTGATCTCCACGCCGGAGGTCAGGCGTACCCGGGCCACCTTGCGCAGGGCTGAATTCGGCTTCTTCGGGGTGGTGGTGTAAACCCGAGTACAGACCCCACGCCGCTGCGGGCTGCCCTTCAGGGCCGGGGCCTTGCTCTTGGAGACCTTGTCCTGTCGGCCCTTGCGGACCAACTGCTGGATCGTGGGCACTCGCCTACCTTCCTAGATAGCTGTCTGTTCGGTCAAAACTGCGTCGTTGGTGCACTTTCCCCGCCAGTTCCTCGGCCCACGCGGTCGGGTGTGTCGCGGCGCCAGCAGCGCGCCACCACAACCAAATCGTGGGTTGATCCCCGGCGCTTTCACGCCAGTGCGCATCTTCGGAGGAAGCCGCGCAACAGGAGCACCTGACGGATCAGGCACGGGTCGGTAGATTACCCATAGCCGGGCCCCGACGTCAAAGCGGGGTCCTTCGTGCCCAAAAGCCCCGCTACCTGACGGGGGCTAGGCCGTTCCCGCTGGTTCGGCCGGGTGCTCGGTGGCCTTGGTGGTCTTGCCCCGCGAACCCAGCAGGAATACGGCCACCACCGCGGCAATCGCGACCCCGATGGCCGCGATCATCAAGGCCGTGGTCACCCCAACGGTGTAGGAGACGCCGGCAGTAGCTGCCGCAGTCTCGCCATTGGTCTTCAAGATCATAGGTATCGCCCCGGAAACCACATTGTCGGTTAGCGACTCATAATCGGGAATCTGCGCCCCACGTACCAGCCAATCCGAAGTCACCCGGATCGCCGAGATGGCGCCAATGATCGCAATACCCAAAACCGCTGAAATTGAACTGATCAGCGCCATGAAGCCCGAGATGGTGCCCATTTGGTCCCGCGGTATCGACATCATGGCCCCCGCGGATACCGCCGGCATCCCAACCCCGATGCCCACCCCCATGACCGCGAACCAGAAGGCAATTTGCAATAGCCCGGTCGTGGTGGTGGTCAGGTGCAGGCCGAAGAGACCGATTGCGGTGGCCCCCAAGCCGATACCCGTTGTCGGGCCCAGGCCGATAAGGCCCATGATGCGAGGGGAAATGGGGGAGAAAACCACCAGCATTAAGGAGGCGCCGAAGGATGAAATTCCAGCCATCATGGGGGTGAAACCCAGCACATTTTGCACCAGCAGCATCTGCTGCATCATGGCCCCGGCGAGCACCAACGACAAGAGCACCGAGATGGTCAAGGTGGCCGGGATCGGCGCCACCTTGATCGATGCCCAGTTCGTCAATTTCGTGATGCTACGTCGTTGCTGCATGACCATTATCAACAGCACGACGAATCCGCAGGCGACCGGCACGTAAACGATCGGGTCGTAGTACTTGTTGTTCTCGAGCATGCTCAACCCACCGGCAACCAAAATCATCGCGACGGTTAACAGCGAGGAACCCAACCAGTCAACCTTGCGTTTAGCGGTTCCGTCCGGCAGATCACGCGGCACCTCGCGCATCACCAGCGGGATAACCAGTGCCATCAAAATCACGTTGATGCCGAACATCCAACGCCAACCCAAGAACTGCACCATCGCGCCGCCGATCAGGGGGCCGAATGCTGAAGCCCCAGAAGTCACGGCGGTCCAAAGCCCGATTAGTTTCGCTATCTGGTCGTGCGGGACCGCCGACGTCAACATCGCCAGCGCCAAAGTGCCCATAAACCCGGAGCCAACCCCCTGGATTGCCCGGCCCACGATGAGCACCCCCATGTCCGGGGAAAGTGCGCTGACTGCCGAACCGACGACGAAAATGGAGGCGCCGATCAAGTACAACCGGCGCCGGCCGGTGCGGTCACCGAGTGCGCCCGCGGGCACCGCTAAGGCGGCGCCAGCCACCATGTACGCCATCATGGCCCATTGCATCTGGGCCATCCCAATATCGAAATCCGCTTGGATCCGCGGCAGGGCAACCGACATCACACTGAGGTCAAGACCGACCAAGAATTGGCCGGTGGCCAAGGCGATTAGCGCTAGATTCGAGGCCATCCCCAGCCGAACCTTGCTGAATTCGGACTTTTCTTCGGAGGTTGGCACGGGCGCATTCTGATTCGCCTGCGAATTTGCCTCCTTCTGCGCTTGGATTCTGGAAAGTTGCGCAAGGTCCATCTTCAGGTTCTCCATTTCGCCAGTATGGCACGGACAGCTGGCCGGACGGCTGAATCTGCCATAATTTTTGGCCTAGACTGAGTTCGTGCAACCTGAATTCATTCCGCTCTGGCAGCCGCATAGCCGAACCATCGTGGTGCCGCCCGAGGAGATCTACCTGATAACTGACGGCGATGAGCAGGTCCTCACCGGTGAGTTGTTCACCGCGCTGGCACCGCATATCAATGGCCAAGCAACGGTTGGTGAAATCACGGCGGCAATGGTGGCCGCGGGCACCGCCACCGCGGAGGAGGTACCCGCGGCCCTTGAGATCCTGATTGATCACGGATTCGTGGTCGCTGCCAGTGCTGTCACCGGCCCGAGCGACGTGTACCAAATGTGGTGGCGTGCCCACCTAGCCGACGGCTCACCGCAGGCTGCTATTGCTGTAGTCGGGGTAGGTGAGGTGCCAACAGCCGCGATCGGCTCGGCAATTTCCGCGCATGACCTGGTCATAACGAACGACTTGGCCGCCGCCTCGGTGGTCGTGTTGGTGACCGATGACTACCTGAACCCCGAAATCGCCGCCATAGCTGAGGCGGCCTATAACTCGGGTACCCCGGTGCTGCTGGCAAATGCGTGCGGTGTGCGCCCAACTATTGGCCCCTGGCTCGGGGCCCCCGGCCCTTGCTGGCAGTGCCTGGCGGTGCGCCTGCAGTTCAATCGGCAGGTCGAGAAGCGGTTACTTGGCGAGGGTGAGCGCATGGGCCCGATCGCAAAGGGCTGGACTCCGACCACCAGCGCGCACGCTGGCAGTGAGATCGCCCTCGAGCTCCTTCGTACTTTCGCAGGTCGCCCACACGCAAATGCCCATGCCGATCCAGCAATTGCAATGATGACGATCGTCGACCACCTAACCGGCGAGCGCAGCACCCATCACGTCGTGCGACGCCCCCAGTGTGAGTTCTGCGGGGAGCCCCTAACCCTTGACAACGCACCGGTTGAGATAGTGCTTGAAGACGGAGCGCTCGACGCCAAGGACGATGGCAGCTATCGGCGCCTGACGCCACAACAAACACTTGATACCTACATCCACCAGGTTAGTCGAGTAACCGGCGTGGTCGAACACCTACAACGCACCAACCTCGACAATGAAGTCACCCACGTTGTCGAGTCCGGGGTAAACCTCGCAACGGTTAAGAAGGGCGCAAAAGTTTGTGGCTTCCGGCAAAATGCCGGCGGCAAAGGCACTACTCCTGAGCAGGCGCGCGCTGGCGCCTTGGCCGAGGCGATTGAACGCTATGCCGCAACCTACGCTGGCGATGAACCCAGCATGGTGACCTCCATGACCGCACTCGCCGATCTGGCAATTGATCCACGTTCGTGCATGCTGTTCAGTGAGCACCAATACGAAATTCGCGAGGAATGGAATGCCTCGCGCAATGGCAAACACGTCATACCCAAGCGCTTCGAGCCTGATATCGAGATGCCATGGTCACCTGTGTGGTCCTTAACGGAGCAGCGGCGCCTATGGCTGCCAACCTCATACACCTATTACAACTACGTGGGCGAATATCCCCGCAACGGTTGCAATTCGGATTCCAACGGCAATGCCGCCGGTACCTCGATCGAGGATGCCATCTTGCAGGGCTTCTTCGAGTTGGTGGAGCGCGATGCCGTAGCGACCTGGTGGTACAACGGCATCAGCAGACCCGGGGTAGATATTGATGCCTACGTCAGCACATACGGCGATTCCTACTTCAATCGGCTTCGAACGCACTACAGCGAGGTCCTAGACCGCGAGATCTGGGCCCTTGATGTCACCAGCGACCTTGGTATCCCGGCATTCGTTGCCGCCTCGCGAGCCCGCACCGGGCTCCCCCGCATCCTCCTTGGCTTCGGCGCGCATCGAGATCCCCGCGGCGCCTTACTGCGGTCCTTGACGGAAATGAACCAGATGCTCGGCATGATCGGCGCCATGGAGGCCCACGGCGCCCCAACCGAGCTTGACGTTTCCAAGCCCGAAGTGAATTGGTGGTATACGCCCACCATGGGCGAGCATCCATATGTGCTCCCTGACCCGAACCTACCTTTAACCACCCCTGCCGACCACGCCCATGAGTGGACCACCGACGGCAAGGCCAATGTCGAAGCTGTGGTCAATCTACTTGCCCAACATGGCCTGACCATGTCGGTTGCAAATATGACCAAGCCGGACATTGGCATGCCGGTAGTCAAGGTGGTCGTTCCAGGTATTCGCCACTTCTGGCCGAGGTTTGCACCCGGTCGACTTTATGAGGTACCCGTAAGGATGGGCTGGCGTGCGACCGCACGCACCGAAGCAGAGCTGAACCCAACACCCATCTTCTGGTGAGCCGAATTTCGGCGGCGCTAGCCGGTGGCTTTTAAAGCGCCACCGTTAAGCAGTAGTTGCAGCATTGGCGTGGTGTCATCAATGCAGGTGGCGGCGTCAATCCCAAAACTCGCGCACAGCGATTCCACCAGGCCCTGGAAGGACATCGACTCGTCAAGGAAATCCCAGATCAGGGCCCCCATTTTATCCAAGCCCATCAACTCATATTCAGGCGTCACCAGTACTAGATCATCGCCGACCCACGAAGTGATCACGTCAGCATCTTTGGTCAACCAGGTAGATAGGTGCAACGGCACATCTTGTTTCGGCGGCACCGGCCCGTTAAACAATTGCGCACCCGATGCGGCAGGCATTGGCGCTCTCGCAGTTGGAGCAGCAGCCAATCTGCCCTCGATTCGATACCCGAACTCCTCCATTAGGGCACCGCAATTGCGTTCGATCCGAGTCACCTGAGCCGCACTTAATTCATCTCGCCACCCACCTGCCTGCCCTTTTCTGAAAAATGGCACGTTGGAGCCCGGTGAGCGCTCGGTAAACCCGGACTCACGCTCCTGCGATTGCAATTTTTCGAACCGGGTGCTTTCGATGGCGTGCGCAAGCTCGCTTTCCGAGACTTCAAGTCCACCAAAGGCCAACGCTGCCCCGAAGGTGGCCTCGGGCTTGTCCAGAAAATCCTCATAGCGAAATACGGCAACCGGATAGGTGGGGAGCCGGCGCCAGCTATCAAGATGCTCCGACCAGGACCCTTGGGGTTGCCTACTCGTCAAGACCGATGGCGTGCCTGGAATCTGGGGATCGCGTCGGCAGATGAGATCTACCGTCGCATCGAGGCTCATATTGAAGTGCCGGGCCGCCGAGCACACCACATCGCGGGGGTCGCGAATAATCACCAGCGCGGCCCGTGATGCTGCGGCCGGGAATAGCTCCGAGCCGTCCGGGGCGCTGCGAAACTTCTCATGGGTCTTGCGCAGAATTGGCCGACCCATTCGGTCGCCAGTAGCCAGCTCAAGGTGCGACCGGACTAGGTCCAGCTCATCGCAAGTTAGTCGCCGGGCGTCAATGCCCCAGCCGGTGAGGTATTCCATCTGACATGGTTGCGGCGATTCCTGCGGCCGCAAATCCAAGTCCTGTGCGGACTCGACCGCCTTCCAAACGAATCGAAACCAAGTGTTACCCGATTTCGGATACGAGGCCAGCCAGACATTCGCTGGCCGCTCAAATGCCAGACTGCTAGCCATGTCCGGCACTTACCCAGCCCGCCAGCTCATCGAGGGCGACATCTAGTGCCTCCTTTGCCTTGGTACTGGTCTGATGAGCATCCGCTGATGCCCATTCGGCATCTTGGTCAGTTATTGCTCGCAACGGATCACTGCTCACCCATGCGGGCAGCACCGCAAGCCCACTTACGATCTCCAGCAGTTCACGTGGGGTGCGCTCTTTCGCCACTACCTCAATTAATAAGCCACGGGCGATGCGGGCCCGGCCAATACCCGGTGATACCGGCTCCGGCGGCTCCGGCAGCAACGTGGCCATTGAGGTAAGAGCGATGGGTTCCCGCCAGCGCTTAACCACGACGCCAACCGCATTACCGCCCGGGCGAACGAATTGGTCGATTTCCATGGACTCCATTACCGCGATGGCCGCCGAGCACACTATTGGCGCCGCACGCGGGTAGACAAGCACCGCCCCATCAACTACGCGAGCGGGGACCAAGAAATCCCCGACACAACTCCAGCCGATCTTCGAGAGCCCAACCACCACCCGCTCAGCCAACCCCGGTGCTGACGAGATCAAGACCGCGCGGCCCGCCGGGTCAACCATGACCGACCCATTAAGTAACCAGTACCCACGACGCCACCAGACAAGGGGATCAATTAGATTTTGCAAAACCATTGCCTCGCCTTGTGCGTCTAGGCCGCAGTCCAGAGTCATCTCATGTGATCCGTCGGCGCGAACCTGAAAAGAGCCGATTGTCGGAAGCTGGAACCCCCATGGCTCGACTTCCGTGTTAACCAGCCCTGACATCTTTTACTCCTACTAGAAAACCTTCAGGTCAGTCGAGCGGACTGATAGCGATTTCGCCTATTGATCCATGGGTGTAATAGTCAAAGCCGGTCGCTAAGGCGAATGCATCGCTATCGCCCGTGCCCAGCGGTACCGAACCTATGCCCATTGCCACTGCCGAGTATTGGATGGTGGCCATCATGACGCCAACATGCTTGAGCATCAGCGAATATGCGATGCCTTCGTACTTGGTTGCAATATCCGGGAAGCGTGCAGCCAGCACCAGCAGTGCCTGGGGCCGAACCACTCCAGCGCCGACCGCCTCACTCGCGCCGAAAAGCACTTTCGCTTGCGCTATTTTGTCTCCATTTAGCGTGCCTAGTGAATGCGAACCTTGCCGGTAGAGGTATGCCCCGGGCGCCAATCCAGCGACGCGATCGGCAAGCAGCACAATGTCAATCTCGTAAAGTGCTCCACCTGAAGGGTATACGCGACCGGAACGCTCAGTGACTTGTCCGCCAAAAACTTCACTTCTCGGGATGAGATGCATCACCCGTGCGAGCAACTCCGAAACTCTAGCCACCGGTAACTCGGCACCATCCCATGCACGGATTGACTGTCGCTCTTCCAGGACCTCGCCAAATGGCCGATCCAACGCGATTAGTGCTGGGATATCGACTTTTGGCAACAAGATGTCACCAGGCACCGGTTGGGTTGCCGGCTCAGTGGGGTGGGGCATCACGGTGAAACGGGCGGTGCCCCCTAACTTAGTGCGCGTTCGGCCATCTCTGGTCTTCGTGTGAAAAAGCAGGTCGTGGAACTCCCATGACCGAGGGATTTGCTCATCCTCAACCGACTTGCCGCCCTCGCTTACCGAACTGCTCGCCGCAATGGAGTAGGTCTTGATCGCTACTTGGCCACCTGCCTCAAGGCCGATTTTGACGTGCAACAAGCCTATGCGTTGTTGCGCAACCGGCACATCGGTTACCGAACCATCCAGGTTGGTCTGGTAAACCGTGCGCTCTTTGCTGGGTTCGGCGATAGCCGCCAGCGCACTCGCCTGCATTCGGGGGTCCACGCCAAGTTCCGGCAGCACAACATCAAGAAGGGCAATCGCCTCCGGGGCGAACACTTCAAAACCGATGCGCTCGCCCAGACCGGTCTGTGTTAGGTCAACGGCGATCCGCACCGCGGCCATACCGCCAATCAGCGGCTCAATCGCCGGGAAGTGCGCCAAACTGGTGAGCGGCAACCCGGCAGCGAGCAAGACCTGGTGAGCCAAGGACAACACCGATAGGTCTGGGACGGAAAACAGCATCCGTACTGCACCTTCTCGACCTGGCAGTACCGCCAGCATGCCCGGAAGGCCCAAAGCCGCGACCAGTTCGCGGGCGTCGAGGTTACTCGAGGCCCGGCAGTTGGTGCCTAAGGCTCTTAGGGCTTCGTCTAGCCGTTGCACCTGCTCTTCCTGCTCCATTGGGTCGACCGGGGGCACCAAATGCACGAATAACCCCATGAGCGACTTGACCCCGTCAACTACATCGAACTCATAGAACCCCGTGCCGCCCAGCACTACGCGATCACCGCTGGTACCTGGACCGGAATATGGCAAACAGACTGAGATGTCGACCTGGCGGGAGCCGTCGTGATGAAGTTCAAAAATCAAGTGGAATGACGCATCTGCACCTTCCACCGGGATCTGATCGAGGCCGGCGACCAACCCCGAATGCGAGAAGCCACTTGGCAGTGCCTCGCGCTCTGCCCAGTCAATCAAAGCCTGAACCGCCGGCACGAACTCCAGGCCGCGAACGACTGGAACCACGATGCCGATCGAACGCATTAGGCCAAGGACCTCGCAGGCGCCAGCGACACTTAATCCGCCTGCCACCGCAAGTGCTACCGGGGTCTGATCAAATGCAAGGCCGGCCGCTATTGCGGCAACACGCGGATCATGAATCTCCAGATAGGCAGAGGTGGTCGGAATCTCGATCAACAGCTGACGCTTGACCCGATGGAGGTATGCAAATCTCGAAAGACGGTAGGACGTGGTCGGCAGTGCATCAACCGGCATGGAATCCAAAGGATTCAAACCCGGCACCAAGGTGGCTAGTGGGGTGTCGTTCTCATAAGCGGTGACCGCCAGGAAGCCACCATCAGCCAACCGCTGCAGCAGGCGTGCATCACCCACCGCATTAGCTGGTGCGACACCGCTGGCCGGGAGGAATACTGCAAAGTCAGCGGGTACGACCAGCGACCCACTCGGACCGACCAACTCACTCCAACTGGCATCAGCAGGATTAATTGTCACCGCTGGGCTCAGCCCGACCAGCTTGCTCACCGAACGGCCGCCCAGCGCCGCACCCGGCCGACCGCCACCGGCAAGGTGTCGGCGACATCAATCGTGAACCGGTATTCGCGCGCACCGCGGGTCAGGTGCGCTGGATCCCTGAAACGGAGGACCACCTCCCAGCAGTTGCCACCGACCCGACTAAATGGGCTGTACTCGGTGCCATAAGACTGGTAGTCGAAGCCAGCATTAAGAGCGTCCAAGAAGGCCATTGCGATTTGATAGCCATTGGTTGCTGCGAGGTTCAAGGCTCTTTCGACCGAAATCGACGGATCCTGTGGTGCCCGAAAATAGATCTCCTCTAGGAAATCTTGAACCGCACGTCGCACTTCCGGTGACGGAGCAGTCTGCAGGCGGGTCCAGACGTCGGTGCCGACCTCGTCTATTCCAAAAACCTCATCATCTGCGCCCGCCACCCCTGACTCGGCCTTCGCGGCTACCGCAATGCCTTGCTCTAGTCCGGTCAATGCATCCCGGTGGACGGCCGCTAAGCACTGCTCAGCCAGATTTACCGGGTGCCAGCCGTAGATCCCCCGAAGCCCATTGCGATGGAGCTTTCGAATGACGGTGCCATCCAGCAAAGTTGCCAGTCCCGGCTCAGCGCTACCTGGCATGGATACCACTGAGATTGCACCTGTGGCCTGGCCCTGCAGCAGCGCTGCCAACATGTCGTAGACATCAGCTGCGTACGGCCCAACGGGAGTGATCGCAAATCGTGGTTCACTATTGATAGAGAGCACCCAAATCAACTTGCGTGCTTCCGCCGGATTGGCATCCAAGTAATCGACCATCGCTTGGTCGTCATTGGTGATTCCGGTGCCCACGCCGTAGCGTCCGCCCATCGCCTCATTGAATGAATCGCGAGTGATTTCATCACCGAAGTCGTAGCTGATGGTGCCGATCGCGAAGGTGCGGGCCGGGTACATTAGCGACGGCTCAACCGAGGGTGATACGCCGGCACCTCTGCGCTCCTCGCGCAGATACACCTCACGCGGCAGTGGCGGCTCACCCGTGTGGTGAGTTGCTGATGAATGCGGTGGCAGTTGGTATTGGCTATCCGGGTTAGGTGGTTCCGGGATCACCGCCGGTGCATCGGGTGCGGGCTGCCGGGCCACAATGCGAGCGTTGTCAGCCGCGAATGAGGCAATTGGTACCCCGTCGAACAACACCTGAAGTGCCCGATCCACCGCAACTTCGCCACCTATGCATCGTTCGGCCCCCGCACCGGTGCAAGGTCGCGCCGTGGCGATCAAGACATCGCGCACCAACTGCGGGTTGGGGGCTTGGCCAGCTTGGACAAGGGCGGAGGTTATCGCAGTTATCAAACCGGTGAGCACCGGCGCGGCAACGCTGGTGCCCTTTTGATTTACGACGGAACCGTCGGGCTTCGCACCCAATACATTCTCGCCCGGACCCATGATCGAGTGGCCGTCATATCTGGTGCCGAAGTTAGTGAAGTGCATTGGTGCACCATCATCGGCCAAGGCTCCGACCGCGAGCACAGTTGGCATTGCCGCCGGGGAGCACCAGTTCTCGCCATAGTCATTGCCCGCCGGCGCCACGATGATGGCACCGGCGTCTTCTGCCTTGCGCACTGCATCAGTTAGCCAAGCCTGGGTTGATCCGGTCTGGCTCGGGTGACAAAAGGCGCAGTGAATGATCTGCGCACCTTGGGACAGGGCATATTCAATTGCGCGTGCGATACCGATCTCAGATTCGGCACTGTCGTCGTCAACTCCCGAAGCGATAAAAAGCCCGCGAGCCCGCGGTGCCAATCCTGGTACTTCACTGCCAGGTTGCCCGAAAATCACACTCGTGATGTGGGTCGCATGCCCAGTGCTGCCATCTGAATTCTCACGGTCATCTAGCCAGTACCCACGCACCGAGGTGACATCGGCACCATCAAAGGCCGGGTGATCAATCACCGGACTACCATCAATGACCGCGGTCAGAACCCTCGGGTCACCTTGGGTGAGCGCGCGCAGGCGAAGCACCCCGGGCAGGGTATTGAGGTCAGGCATTTACCGTCCTAACGGTGCGTGAGGCCGCGCAAGAAGGTAACCGAGGCACCAGTTGCCTCACCGCTAGCTACTACTTCGCGCTCCTCAAGGAACTTCACCCAATGGGCCATGGCATAGACCCCGGACCCACTTTCCCTCTCATTATCCTGCTGGGAAAGATAATCGCGTATCTCGATTTTCGCCTCGGGATTATGCCCGCGCGGATGCAAGGAGTATCCGGGATGCAGGTCGTGCGAAACCGGATTCACCTGGGCGCTAACCCGATGAACCACACCCCCCGGCTCCGGCCCGGACTTAGCCTTGGCGGCTACCTTCGCCGCCTTGGCCTTCTTGGGCAAGGCCGCCCGGGGCGGTGGGTTTTCTCCCGACTCAGGACTCTTTTTCGCACTCATCGTGACCTATTCCTCGGCATGAAGGCTGCACAAACCCACGGGGATGGGTCGTTGTAGTTTGCCCCGTGGATTAGATGCATGTAGGCCCAAACCAGATACTTAAGTGACCCTGAACCGACGTCAATCGTCGAAGAGGGTATTACCAATTCGGGCCGCTGAACCGGGGGCGCCTGTATCGGATACATGGTTGCGGGCTATCAGATGGCCGTGGTCCAGCTGCGGACCTCGCCCAAGGTGACGGGCATCAGTTCACTGACGTCAATGGTAAAGCGGTAAACCCGGCGAGCCCGGCGCGTGTTCTCGGGATCGAAGAACTTCATTTTCACATCCCAAGCATCGGAATCGGCGCGCGCAAATGGCGACAATTCAGTCTCGATGGTTTCAAGTTGCATGCCGCCGCCGAGCGCCTCGGAGAACACCATCGCGGCTTGGAAGGCATTCGTCGCTGCAAAGTTGACGGCCCGATCACTCGAGAGCACACCAAGGTTACGCAGGTCGTAGTACACCCGGTCAAGGAAGCCTCGCAGGTTCTCCTGGACGGTCTTCAGGTCGGCTGAGGCCGTGGCGCGACCGCTAACAGCATGCGCGGCCTGCGAAACCAACATATTATGCTTCCAGCCGTACATGCCACGAGGATTCTCCAACTGAATCACGGGGACGACTTGCCCGGAGAACAAGCGGACGGTGTTGCCCGTAAGACGGCCCGGAATACTCACCCGCTGAATGTGGTCCTCATCACCTTCGGCAAGGATCTCGGCGGCCAACAGCTCGACCAGACGCCCATAGATATCCGCGCCGAAGGCGCCGGTTGGCTCCAACGCGTACACCGGAGTGAGCTCGATATTCAAAGTCCAGATCAGCGCCCGCGCCTCAGAACCATTTTGCCCAAGATACGAAACAAGCTGCCGAGCATCATAGGGATTTGGCGGCACGACATTACCGTCGATTTCAACCGGCGGCATCAACTGCTTGAAGGAATCCCGACGGGCCTCAGTACCAAAGTCATACGACAAGTTACCGAGTGCGTAGACCATATTCTGACCCTCGGGAGCATCAGCCATGGACGGGCTTACCGCTAAAGAATCCGACGGCTCGGTTGCCGGCACCGAACCCGTCCCGCCACAACCACAACCGCCCGCTGGCGTGACACCGGCAGGCCCAATCACCATTGCGTCGCTCATTGCTGCCACTGCTCCTTCTACGTCGATAGTGCCTGAAAGCAGTCGCTGACAGACCTGTTGTCCCTTCCTAGCACATTTTGCTGAACCTTGCAGCAGAATATCGCGAATATCAAGCGCACTTAATGGAGGTACCCCAAAATTGGCGGCCCTCGCCAGTGAGAGCAGCAAAGCAGCCACCCCGCTCACCATGGGGGTCGCAAATGAAGTGCCACTTAGCCGGGTCACACCGCCACCTGGCAGCGCCCCCAAGATATCGGCCCCGGGTGCCGTTATCCCATTGCAGGCGTAGCCATGCCCCCAGTTACTGAAGTCCATTGGCGCACCGGCCGCGTCAATGGCGCCGACGGCCAGCGCTGTTCCCGACGCTGCCGGCACATGCAGGCACTCACATCCGTCGTTGCCCGCCGCGGCGATGAGGAGCACACCAGCCTCCGCACATCTGGCCACCGCCCCGGAAAGCCATTGGTCGGCTACGCCCGTGTCCGAGTACTGGCCCCCGGAGAAGTTGATGATGTCGACGCCTTCATCGATTGCCAGTTCAATGGCCCGGGCAACTTCCAATTGCGGGGCGCTCCCGGTTAGCGAGTCGTAGACCGGGATTATCACGCCACGTACACCTGGGCAAATACCCTCAACTTCGGTGCCCGGCTGGCCAAAAAGAATGCTGGCGACATGGGTGCCGTGCTCGGCCATCTTGTTCCCGGCCGCTGCCGACATCGCGGTCGCCCCCAGCGCCGTGCGCAGATCCGCGCCGACAAAAACCTCGTGCGCAAAATCTACGGGTCCGTCAATGACCGCAACGGTCACATTGGGGCTGCCGCCAGCGGCGGCCTCGTGCAGCGCCCGAAGCCCGGCCAACAGGTCCAAATTGGCACCCGTAGCAACAACTGCGCCCACTAGCTCACCTCCACCTGTACTAAGCCCCCACCGAACCGGGAGTTACCGACGCAATACCGCCAAGAAGCAGCACGATGATGCCAACAATCAGCCCGATAACCAGCAAAGCGGCCCAGAGCCCGATATTGATCCAGGCCACAATCCTTGAGGCGGTCACCAACTCCATGCCGTGCCGGGTGCCCCCCGAAGCCGCAATCTCCTTGCGCCCAAGGGAGGCGAAGATCAACGCGATGACGGCGAACACTATTGGGCAAACAACCCAAGATGCGATTGCAAGCACGAGTGCGGCGATCGCATTGCCGGAAGTCGCGCCTTGGGTAGCCGTGTTCCCCATATTAACGCCCTCGGATGACGTGGTTCCCAAATCGACACCCGGGGGTGCCGTGGGCCAAGTGGGCTCACCTGGGCCAGTTGGCTCACTTGAATCTGAGCCGGGCGGTGGCATCTGGGACATGACGACACCATACCTGCCGCAATCTAGGTGCGCTATCCCCTAGCCACCTTGGGCCCCACCTCATCCCCAGAAAAATCCCTGTCAAAGAGTGTTCATCCGCGGGTAGAAATCGCCGGGGCCGCCTACTGCGGCCAAGTAGCATCAACAACCTCCGCGGGGGCTAGCCCCGCACATCTGCTATGGCCGACCCAGGTGCCACGATTTCGCAAAGGACCAATGCCGTCAGCCATAAAATGGCTGCACGATCAAGCCATGGGGGTCAGATGCGTATTGCCATGTTGGAAGATGAAGTCTTCTTCCGAAATCTACTCGCAGACGCTTTATCTGGTACCGGTGTCGTCGAAGTGGTCGCGGTCTTCGATTCACCCACGGACCTCCTGGCAAGAGTAAGTGAACTAAATGTCGACGCCGTCATCCTCGATCTAGTGACCAGCGTCGGCCAGACGCCAAATGGTCCCAATGGGGGCCTGGCTGCGGGCCTGGCGATCCGCGGAATTCTGCCGAGCTGCGGGATCGTATTGCTCTCCAATTATACAGATGCTTCAGTACTCACCCAAGTGCCAATTGAGCAAGTCGGTGGTTGGGCCTATATCCTAAAGCGTCGCACCGACGACATAGGGGCAGTTGTCGCAGCCCTCAATACCGTGGTCGCCGGTAACACCATGCTTGATCCGTCTATAGCGGAGCAAGGTAATCCACTCGACCCGAGGATTGCTTCGGGCTTCACGGCCCATCAGCTCCGGGTTCTCGAACTCCTCGCCAGCGGAGCAAGTAACGTGGAGATTTGTCAACGCCTGGCAGTCTCGGTCAAGTCAGTTGAGCATGCGATCACCACCATCATCAATTCCTTGGGCATCGACTCTCGGGATCCAAAAGTCAACCCGCGAGTATCGGCCGCCATCGCCTACATGAGGATGCTGAGTACCCCTCGGTGACCAGTTTTAGCCAACCTAACAAATACCTCCAACGCACTGAGGTCCTGCTGCAGCGACTACCCGGGACCCATGGTCTTGGCCTCATTCCTTGGCTCGTTCCGTTGCTTTTCGGGGTCGGAACTGTCGCGGCCGCCACCACCGGGGCGTACTCAGGCCAGTGGGTCAGGTTCGGCCTGCTACTTAATGTCTGCGCTTGGCTCCTACAGGGCCTGGCCCTGCGCCTAATCCGTCGCCGCGCACTGGAAATCCCACCCACCGCTGCTGGTGGAGTATTGGCCTTGATCACCTTCGCCCTGATTGGCGCGGTAGGCGCTGTCGTTCTAGCCACCGGATATGCAATTGCCTCAATCCCGGATCGTCCGGCCTTCTTCGACCCGCTTTCGGTATTCATCCTTTCGGTGCTTACCTGGGTCTTTGTGGCGTCCATAGTTGCGTTGAGCTACTCGTGGCGAGATCAGTTGAACGACACCTTGGCCGCCGCGACCGCGAAGGTGGCCGAAATTACCCTCCGCTCCACCGAGACCGCAGAAATTGATGAGCGTCAGCGACAGGTGGTAATCCGGACACTGGAAACCAAAGTCTTGCCTGAGTTGACCGGCATCCTGGATGGATTGCAAAACCTCACTACAGACCACCCTTACCGGGTGGCGGCCCGGGTGCAGTTAGCCGACGAGGTCGAAAAACTCGCCCAACACGAGATTCGATCGCTAGCGCACCTGCTGCACCCCCAAGGCACTGCCCTTGGCCTGACACCCGTGCTCAACAGTGTTGTTAACGAGTTCAGGGGCCAGGTCGAACTGCGGGTGCAATTAACGCACAAACTGCGGCCCCCATCCCCCTTGTCAATCCGTGAGCTGGCAATCACGCTTACTGAAATTCTAAATGTTGAGACTGCAATGACGCAGGAGATCATCGACGTCGTGGCTTTGAATTCGGCAGATGAACTTAAGTTGATAATCCGCACCGGTGACAAGGTGATCACGAAGATCATCAAAGATCAGGAGGTCGGCGCCCAGATCAAAAAGGAGGCCAGCACTTCAAATCACTGGTTTCGCTTCCCTCCTTCCGCCGCAACTATTCCCTGGCTCGGCATCTCACTGCTGAATGCGTTCAGCGTTGTCGTAGCGACTCTCTTAGCCAGCCCCAGCAACTGGTACGCCGCCGTCGTCGACGTAGCGATAATCACCGCTGGCACTTTCATTCTTTTTCTTTTGGTGCGGCCAGCCATCATTGGCAACTGGTCCACAACTGCGCAGTGGGTATTCGTCGCCACCTTCGTGGCTTGCCTAGGTGGGATCGCCGGTGCAGCTTGGGGAACCGTCCTTGGTGACGAAACCCTCAGTCTGGGATTGATGGGTGTTATCTGCGCCTTGAGTGTCGGGCTGTTCGCCCCCGCACGCAAAGTGTGGTCCAGTGAGACGAAGAGACTTCAGCAGCAGCTGTACCTAGACGAAATCGAAATCGAATACACTACTTTCGCCCTGCAAAACCATACGAGGTCAAAGCGCACAGCAGCAGCAGACATCTTGCATTCCGTTGTCCAAAGTCGACTCCTTGCAATTGCCGGGTCCGTCGGCGGCGCTAACCACGGCGCGATCCCGCAGACCACGATTAACGCCCTGCGTCATTTGCAGGGAACGGTCGTGCCCGAACTTATTTTGAGCCTGGCCACTCCGCACGAAGGCGTAAGGCAGAGCCTCCTCACGCAAGAGGTGCTAGCCGATACCTGGCCGGGCGCTCACATCACCATGAAAGCCATCGCAAAGGTGCCTACCCACCTTGAGCCGCTCGTCAACGGAATCATTTTGGAAGCCGTGAGCAACGCACTGGTGCACGGCAGCGCTACTGAGATTGCAATCAGCATCGGCGTCTGGCCGGCCGCCATCGAGATCACGGTCGAAGATGACGGCACCGGGGTAGCCGAGAGCGCCCGCAAGGGTCTTGGTCTGAAGGCCCTGCAGGCAGCAGCGCCTAACCTCACATTGTCGCCCAGGCCAACAGGTGGCACCAGGCTTCATCTGCGAATGCCTTATGTCGATTTGCCCAGAAGCAATATGCAGTCGGTAACCGCCGTCAGGTAGCCCGCCACCGAAGAATTTTGCTTCCCCCGTCGGTACCTAGCTGTTGTACCCACCGCGGAACTCGAACTCCTCGAGCGGAACTGCAGCCCCAGATGGTGCCCCGAATGCGGTGTAATCCATGTCCTCATAGCCGGAGAAGGACGCGTACATTGCGGCCTTGGCTTCTTCGGTTGGCTCCACCTTGATATTGCGGTACTGCGGCATCCCGGTGCCCGCTGGGATGAGCTTGCCCAGGATGACATTCTCCTTGAGCCCGAGTAGTGGGTCACTCTTGGCGTGGATAGCAGCATCGGTAAGCACCCGGGTGGTCTCTTGGAAGGATGCCGCGGACAGCCAAGACTCGGTTGCAAGTGAGGCCTTGGTGATACCCATGAGCTCTGGCCGACCCGCAGCTGGAGTTCCGCCCTCAGAAACCACCCGGCGGTTTTCGGCCTCAAAGGCGCGACGTTCAATGAGCTCGCCCGCCAAGAACTCCGAGTCGCCGGAGTCGATGATCGTGACCCGCTTGAGCATCTGACGCACGATGACCTCAATGTGCTTATCGTGAATCGAAACACCCTGTGAGCGATAGACCAGCTGCACTTGCTCGGCAAGGTGCATCTGCACCGCCCGCTGGCCCAGAATACGAAGTACCTGTTTGGGGTCAACGGCGCCGACGATTAGCTGCTCACCTACGGCAACGTGAGCGCCGTCTTCGATCAGTAATCTAGCCCGCTTGGAAACCGGGTAGGCAATCTCTTCACCGCCCCCATCTGGGACGACGATGAGCTTGCGGGTTTTGTCGGTGTCATCGACTCGCACCCGACCTGCGACCTCGCTGATCGGGGCCACCCCCTTTGGGGTACGCGCTTCGAACAATTCGACCACCCGCGGCAAACCGTGGGTGATGTCCTCGCCCGCAACCCCACCGGTGTGGACGGTACGCATCGTTAGCTGGGTTCCGGTCCGTCGTGTGTGCTTCCAGT
>SYJA01000020.1 GCA_005798555.1 Actinomycetota bacterium | reverse complement strand
CTACCAAGCTGCGCCACACCCCGAAGGACTTGCGGAGTCTAACGGAGCGGCAATGGGCTTAATTGGCTGGCAGGTGTGCCGGAGTCAAACCCCGGTTAGCGTCAGTAAAGTGGCCTCGGGTGGGCAGGCAAAGCGAATCGGGGCATAGGGCGAAGTGCCGAGGCCGGCCGAGACATGCAGGTGGGCGGCACCGTGCCTGGACAGCCCGCGCGCCCGGGCTCGATCCAGATCACAGTTGGTCACCAAGGCGCCGACCCCGGGCAGTCGAAGCTGGCCGCCGTGGGTGTGACCGGCGAGTACCAGATTCGCACCGTCCTCGGTCATGGCATCAAGGATCCGCAGGTAGGGGGCGTGGGTCACCCCAAGGGCCAGGTCGGCAGCCGGGTCGAAGGCGCCAGCAATATCGGGGTAGCGATCTCGGTTGATGTGCGGGTCATCAACCCCGCGGACATCAACGTGCCGACCATCAACTTTCATGGTGGCTCGACGGTTACTCAAGTCCAGCCAGCCAACGTTGGTGAGGCTATTGACTAGATCCGGCCACGGCAGCATCGGGCGATTTGGTTCCAGACCAGATGGTCCGGCCAGGTAGCGCGCCGGATTAATTGGCCGCGGCGCGTAGTAGTCATTACTACCGAGGACGAATGCACCGGGGATATCGAAAAGCGGATCCAAGGTGTCCATGACATGCGGGACGGCATCGACATGCGAAAGGAAATCACCGGTGACGATCACGGCATCCGGTCGCAGTTCGCGGAGGGACCGGATCCACATTTGCTTACTTCGCTGGCCGGGTACTAAGTGCAGATCAGATAGATGCAGGATGCGCATTTCTGGTTGGCCAGTTGGCAGGGCAACCGCGGTGGCCCTGCGCAGGGTGAACGCTTGGGCTTCCCAGCGGGCGTAGACCAGCCCCGCAGTACCGGCAGCGACCAGCCCCAGCAGGGCCTTGGTGGATCCGCGCATGGGTTGATCGTGCCATCCATTGCAATTGGCCGGTGCGCCCGGGGCAAATTGGCCGCCTGCGACAATGGGCACATGACTACCTCAAAGGCTGGGCTGCAGGCTGATTTAACAACCGCGATGAAGGCCCGGGATGAACTCACCGTGGCGACCTTGCGCATGGTCCTCACCGCGATAACGGGCGAGGAAGTCTCCGGTAAGCAAGCCCGCGAGCTAACCGGTGACGAGGTCCTGACGGTGCTGGGGCGCGAGGCGAAGAAGCGAAGGGAGTCGGCGGAGGCATATGACGCTGCAGCGCGCCCAGAACTTGCTGATCGTGAGCGGGCCGAACTCACGGTGATTGCCAGGTACCTACCCGAGTCGATGAGTGAAGCTGAAGTAAAAGCAGTGGTTGACGCGGCGGTCACACAGGTCGCAGCCGATGGGGCCACCGGCCAGGCCGCAATGGGAGCGGTGATGAAACTGGTGCAGCCACAAGTTAAGGGCCGCGCGGACGGTGGTCAGGTGGCTGCGTTGGTGCGCAGTGCGTTGGGGATGTAGTAGTCAGCCAGTTGGTGCCGGCGTTGGTGCCGGTTCGACCGGGGGAATCGGTTGGGCTGCCGGGTCGGAGGCTGCCGGGTCGGGGGCTGCCGGGTCGGGCGTAGTGGGGTCGGGCGCGGTTGGGTCGATGCCGTCCGCATTCGAATTGTCGAAAGTGAAAACATCCCCGCCGGTGTCGACCCCGATCAGCCCCGGCATTGACGTTAGGCCCCGGGCCGGGCGCAATCCGTAATCAGCGGTGAGGATGAAGT
Organism: Actinomycetota bacterium; assembly: GCA_005798555.1. Classification (GTDB taxonomy): domain Bacteria; phylum Actinomycetota; class Actinomycetes; order S36-B12; family S36-B12. Next base: position 39,804 of record SYJA01000020.1, on the reverse strand, counting down.
CGGTCGGCAACGTACCGGCAAGTGCGAACTCCATCGCCTGTTGCCAGATCGGGCCGGGCAAGGTGCCGCCGAAGACTTGGCTGTAGTACTTGTCGTTCACCGTGATGTCCTTCATCGGGTAGGCGAAGCCACCGCGTGGATCGCCAACCCAAACCGCCGCCGCGGCATCTGGGGTGAACCCGCAGAACCAGACTGCGGCGGATTCATTCGTAGTGCCCGTCTTACCGGCAGCGGGCCGATCCGCAAGCGACATCGCGCCACCGGTGCGCCCCTGGATGGGACCGTCGATGACGCTGGTGAGTAGTGCTGTGACGGTGTCGGCGATATTCGGTTCAACTACTCGCTCACATTGTTCGGGCGGAACGGGTATTGACTTATTGGTACGGTCGCGGATTTCGAGAATCACCCGAGGTTTGCAATACAGACCGTGCGCGGCGAAAGTGGCGTAGGCATTTGCCATGGCCAGTGGGGTGACCTCCATGGAGCCCAGGGTGAACGACGGCACCCGCAGCAGTGGTTCACCGCTACCCCGAAACACGCCCATGGATTCGGCGATTTCGGCCGGCCGGCAAAGGCCAGTGCGCTCCTCTAGTGCCATGAAATAGGTGTTGATTGAGTAGGCGGTGCCCTGCGCCATGCCAAAGGTGCCGGCGCCGGTCGAGTTGCGCACGGTCACCGGTCCGAATGAGGCGCCGGTCTCGCAATTGACGAAACCCTCGAAAGTGTTCGGTGATGGTGACGCAATCGGCTCAAGTGGTGAGATTCCGGCCTCGAGGGCAGCGGCTAGCGTGAAAATCTTGAAAGTCGACCCGGCCTGCATTCCGATTGTGCCATTGAATGCACGATCGACGTTGTAGTTATAGGTGGTGCGCCCGGTGCCGGATGTGCCCCAGAGCCGGTTCTGCGCCATCGCCAAAATATTCCCGGTTCCCGGTTGCACCATGGAGATGGCTGCTGCGCGTTTACTTTCGTCGGTGATCGGGATTTTCTCGGTCACCGCCGTGAATGCCCCGGTTTGGGCTTTTGCATCCAAGGTGGTGCGAATGGTGTAACCACCGCGGCGCAGGAACGCTTCACGGGCTTCTGGGGTGTCGCCAAATATTGGGTTAGTGCGGATGGTTTGCAGCACGTAGTCGCAGAAGAAGGGCGCGTACGAAGTAGTGCAGCCATTCGCCACGTTAGTTGGGCGCAGCGTCGTGCCCATGGGCACCAACCGGGCCTGCTGTGCTTCCTCCTGCGATACGTAGCCTTGGTCAGCCATCCGCCCCAGCACGACATTGCGCCGCTTTTGGGAGAGCTCTGGATTGCGGAGTGGATCAAATGCCACCGGCTGCTGCACGATGCCGGCCAGTGTCGCCGCCTCGGTGAGGGTGAGTTCAGCTGCAGATTTCGAGAAGTAGCGCCGAGCCGCTGCCTCCACCCCGTAGGCACCGCCACCGAAGTAGACAATATTCAGGTAGCGCTCCAGGATTTCGGCCTTGGTGTATTGCCGTTCGAGTGCCAATGCGTAACGCACCTCGCGCAGCTTGCGCTGGGTGCTTTGGCCGCGGGCCGCGGCTAGCTCTTCAGCATTGGTTGCCTGATTGACCAGTACGTTCTTCACATACTGCATCGTCAGGGTCGAGGCACCTTCCTGGACGCCCCCGGCGGAGGTGTTGCTGGCTAGCGCCCGAATGGCCCCGCGAAGATCCACCCCTTGATGGTTTAGGTAGCGGGCGTCCTCAACCGCGACTATCGCCTGGCGCATTATTGGGGCGACGCTAAGGAGTGGGACCTCAACCCGGTTTTGGTAGTAGAGCACCGCCAGTTCGGTACCGTCGGAAGCTAAAATCCGGGTGCGCTCGGGTAGTGGCGGGGTCTGGATGGAATCGGGCAGGCGTTCGAAGCTTTGGACCACATTGCGGGCCGCGACCCCGACGCCGCCGACAAATGGCAGCGCCATCAGCCCCAGTACGAGCCCACCGACGACCGCGATGGCCAAAATCGTCCCCACCCGCACCAGGGCACCCAAAACCCCGGGCCGGCCCACCGCTGCGGGCTGCCGGGGGGTTGGCCCGTCCACGGGATCTGGCATGCTCATCAGACGTCCAGCGTAGGTCGCCTGGTTCCCCGGCGGGCGCCAGCCACACCCAATGAGGTTGGCCGCACCCCAAATAGTCGAGGCCCAAGTAATAGAGGCCCAATCAGCCGGGTGAAAAGTAGTCCGGGAAAACTATTGACGGCACCTAGGGCGCAGGTGGATAGTTCACGACACCCGCCAATTGACCAAGTACCAAATGGGTGGGGTCACTTAGGTGAACAGGTTGTAAATGTCTATGGGTGGAGCGAGTATGACGTTCAAGCGTGACTGGGCCGCAGAAGCCGCCTGCCGGGGCACCGACCCCGACACCCTCTTCGTGCAAGGCGCGGCCCAAAAGCGGGCCAAGAACATCTGCCTTGGCTGCCCGGTGCGAACCGAGTGCCTTGCCGACGCCCTGGACAATGCCGTGGAGTTCGGGGTTTGGGGTGGGATGACTGAGCGCGAGCGCCGCGCGCTGCTTCGCCGCCGACCCAATGTGACTTCATGGCGCATGCTGCTTGAAACCGCGCACGGTGAGTTTGAGCGCCAGGTTATCTTGAACGAGTCGGCGGATCGGGCTTCTTAGCCAGTAGGTCACCGATTTCGCGGAGGCCGGCCAGATCATGGACGTCCTGAGCAAGTGCGGGCACAATGGTTGCCGCGACACCGGGGTGCGCCGCCGTGAACCGCTCTGCAAGGTGTAGTTGTCGAGAGTGAATACTTTGCCGGTTAGCATGCAGTCGAAGTAGGGCCGCGGTAAGGCGCTCATCTTCGCCCATCTTCTCTAATCGCTCGGCCGATGCGGTTGCTTGCTCGGCGGACAGATCAATCTCGCCACCTCCCTGGACCCGGTTTAGAACCAGTCCGGCCAGTGGCATGGCATCTGTTTTCAGGCGCTCGACGAAGAACGCGGCCTCCCTGAGCGCATCGCGCTCAGGCGCCGCGATAACGATGAATGAGGTGCCGGAGTCCTGGAGCAGTTTATAGGTGGCGTCAGCGCGTTCGCGAAATCCACCGAAAGTAGTGTCGATTGCGGCCACGAAACTGCCAACATCCCCGAGTACCTGTGAACCAAGAATCTTGTTCAGCACATTGGTGAATACTCCGAAGCTAAATGCCGCTAGTTTTCCGATGCCGCGTCCGGCACCGCGGGCCGGCGCGGTCAGGATGCGAATGAATCGGCCGTCAAGAAATGAACCTAGGCGTTCGGGGGCGTCCAAGAAATCCAGGGCACTGCGTGACGGCGGAGTGTCGACGACGATCAGATCCCAACTGCCTTCGGCACTTGCCGTGGCGCGAAGCTGTCCGAGTTTCTCCATTGCCATGTACTCCTGGGTACCGGCAAATGATGAAGACAGCGCTTGATAAAAGGGATTATCGAGAATCGCCTGCGCGCGCTCGGGATCAGCGTTCCCCTCGACCACCTCATCGAAGGTGCGTTTCATGTCGAGCATCATCGCGTGCAATGAGCCAGTGCCGGCTGGCCCGCAAACACCCGCGACCAGGCGCGGGGTGTTATCAAGAACACTCAAGCCCATGGCCTGCGCAAGGCGTTTTGCCGGATCGATGGTCAACACGCAGACATCCCGACCCTGCTCGGCTGCGCGCAATGCGAGTGCGGCCGCGGTCGTCGTCTTGCCCACCCCACCGGCCCCGGTGCAGACGATGATGGTGATGGAGCGGTCGCGAATTAGCGCATCGACATCCAAATTCGGTGCGTTGAGTTTCATCGCACCCCGCACTCGCGCAGTAAATTGGCAAGTTGGTACAGCCCGCCGAGGTCAATGCCCTCGGAAATTAGCGGCAGCATGAAAGTCGGGAGACCTAGTTCAGTGATGCGCGTGGTCTCGCGGGCTTCAAGATCGACCCGCACCGCATGATCAATGGCATCGTGCATTAGGGCGGTAACGACCTGGTTGTCGAAGGTTAGCCCAGCCTCGGCGAGCGAGCGCTCAATAGCCAGTGCGGGCAAGGTGCCGCTTCGTGCTTCTCGTAGTTGCTCACTCGTGAGCATCGGCGGCCTGGTCATATTCACGAAGATGCCACCCACCGGCAGATTTGCGGACCTAAGGTCGCTGACACCGTCAATGGTCTCTTGAACCGGCATCTCCTCCAGCAAGGTCACAAGGTGCACCGCGGTTCGGGGCGAGGAGATAACACCCATCACCAGATCCGCGTGATTTCGAATCGGCCCGACTTTCGCCAGGCCTGAGACTTCGGAGTTCACGTTCAAGAACCGCGAAATGCGTCCGGTTGGGGGCGCATCGAGGACGATTGCGCTGTAGGCGTTAGGCGCGCGCTTGTCGATCCGCCGCACAACCTCGCAGGCTTTGCCGGTCAAAAGCACATCGCGCAGACCAGGTGCGATCGTGGTGGCGAAGTCGATGGCGCCCATCCGCCGCAGCACCGAACCGGCTCTACGTAAGTTGTAGAAGGTGTCGAGGTAGTCAAGGAGTGCTTCCTGGGCATTCAAGGCCAGTGCCCACACCTCACCGCCACCAGGTGCCACGGCGATTTTCCGCTCCTCATAAGGCAGGGGGGCGGTATCAAAGAGTTGGGCTATGCCTTGGCGGTCCTCGACCTCCATCAGCAAGGTGCGCCTGCCTTGATGGGCCAAAGTCAAGGCTAAGGCGGCAGCCACGGTGGTTTTGCCGGTACCGCCCTTGCCGGAGACCACATGCAGGGCCACCCCAGGCCACCAGACGTCTGTCACTTAGGCATTCTAGGTGTCGCAAGCGGTGGCGACCATTTTGTGGACGCGTACTACGCTGCGGTATGACCAAATGGGAGTACGCGACCGTGCCGTTGCTCGTTCATGCGACCAAGGCGATCCTCGATACCTGGGGCCAAGATGGCTGGGAGCTCGTGCAGGTGGTGCCCGGACCAAACCCGGAGAATATGGTGGCTTATCTCAAGCGCCCACTCGCCTGACTCGAGAAGGAGTTCTTGATGGTGGCACTATCAAATGTTGAAGTGCGCCTAGCGGCATTGGGTTTGACGGTGCCGGGGTTGGCGGCACCGGTAGCGGCGTATGTGCCAGCGGTATTGACTGGCAATTACGTATTCACGTCCGGCCAGTTGCCCTTCGTCGACGGCGTCCTCCCGTGCATTGGCAAGGTTGGTGCGGAGGTCAGTGCCGAGGAGGCCGCAGAGTTAGCGCGCAGGTGTGCCCTGAATGCGATTGCGGCCGTGAAATCCGTCATAACCGATCTCGACCGGGTGGTGCGCATTATCAAGGTTGTCGGATTTGTTGCCAGCGCGCCGGATTTCACCGGCCAGCCGGGTGTGATGAATGGGGCGAGTAACTTGCTCGGCGAGGCTTTTGGCGATGCCGGTGTGCACGCGCGATCTGCGGTAGGGGTAGCCGTGTTGCCGCTTGATTCACCGGTTGAGGTCGAAATGATCGTTGAGATTTCAAACTAAGAAATGACAGTAGCGGAAGCACGACCAGCGGCGACCGTAATCTTGATGCGCGCAGCCGAAAATGGATTTGAGACTTTCTTGATGCGCCGCACGGCCACCATGCGCTTTGCCCCCGGCATGTATGTCTTTCCCGGCGGACGCGTTGACGATGGTGATTTCAGCGGTGTTGATGAGTTGACAGGCTACATAAACTGCGCGGTACGTGAAGTACTCGAAGAGACCGGAGTGGTCCTCCCGAGACATCCCAATGATCTCGTATTCGCGGATCACTGGGTGACCCCGGAGTTCGTTCCGGTCCGATATAGCGCGCGGTTCTTCTTGGCCAAGATGCCTTTGGGTCAGTCGGCTTCGTCAATGAGCACGGAGACCGACGTTGTGACCTGGATCTCGCCAGTAAAAGCCTTAACCGAAACGGCGGCCGGCCGGTTGCCAATGCTGATGCCCACCTTCATGGTGCTGAAGTGGCTGGCCGAGTTCGACGACATGCAAGACCTCATCGCGGTGGCACGCAGCCGTCGGATCAAACCGCAGTTGCCACGCCCGAGCAGAGGTGCTGACGGCACGGAGGTGTGGTCGATCGTCGATGCCGACACCGGCGAGATCCTGGTTGCGAACCAGCCGGCACCCAAGTTATCCGAACTCACGGGGCTGCGTCGATGACGGGCCGGGTACTGCCATTCATTGGGTCGAACGGAGAGTGGGCCACCGGGATCAAGACCGCTGCGGCAACCTGCCAGCTAGCGCCCAATCCCTCACCTTGGACCCTCGATGGCACCAACACCTGGGTGCTGCAGGCACCAGGGGAGACTGCGGCGATCATCGTTGACCCCGGCCCAAGCGATGAGCGTCATCTGCGTGAAGTCGTCGAGCAGGTTGCGGCACGTGATGGGCGAATTACGTCTATTTTGCTGACGCATGGCCATGTTGATCACTCCGAGGGTGCCCGACGCCTTAGTGAATTAACGGGTGCCCCGGTGCGCGCCGTGGACCCAACGCATCGGCACGGCGGCGAGGGCTTAGCCGCTGGTGATGTAGTCACCGCGGGTGAACTTGAGCTGCGGGTAATCGTGACTCCCGGTCACAGTTCTGACAGCGTCTGCTTTTTGTTACCTGATGAAGGCTCTCTACTGACGGGTGACACCGTGCTGGGTCGTGGTACCACCGTGGTGGCCTTTCCGGACGGCCGCCTGAGCGAATACCTCGTGAGCTTGGAAAACTTACGGGATCTAGCCGAGCGGTCGGGCGTCGAGCGAATTCTGCCCGGGCATGGTCCGATTCTTGAGGCACCCGGTGCGATCCTGACGGCGTATCTTGAGCATCGGATGGCGCGACTTGACGATATTCGCGATGCGGTTGCAGGTGGTGCTGGTTCAACCGCGGACGTGGTTGCGATTGTCTATGCCAATTCACCGCGTGAGCTGTGGCCGGCCGCCGAATTATCGGTTCGTGCGCAGTTGGAGTACCTACGCGATGGCGGTGAGATCGGCGCAGAGATTTGCTAGCGTGCGCGGCGACCGAGGCGCTCTACGTCAAGCACCAGCACCTGCCGTGATTCCAGGCGGATCCAGCCACGCTGGGTGAAATCCGCAAGGGCCTTATTTACCGTTTCGCGGGAGGCGCCCACCAATTGCGCAATCTCCTCCTGGGTCATGTCGTGCGTTACAAGTAGACCCTCAGGGGTGATCTCACCGAATTTCTCACCTAAATCCATCACTGCTTTCGCTACCCGCCCCGGCACGTCGGAGAAGACTAAGTCGGCCATGGTCTCGTTGGTGCGACGCAGCCTGCGGGCCAAACCCTGCAGTAACGCGCCGGCGAGCTCGGGGCGACCGGTCAACCACGGGCTTAGTTGATCGTGGCCGAGGCCAGCGACAACGGCATCGGTCAAGGCGGTCGCGGTAGATGCCCGCGGCCCGGGATCAAAAAGGCTCAACTCACCGAACATTTCACCTGGACCAAGTACCGCAAGCAGTGACTCGCGACCATCTATTGACGTTTGACCCAATTTGATCTTGCCTTCAAGAATCACATAAAGACGGTCACCTGGCTCACCCTCGGCGAAAAGGATGCCACCCTTGGTGAGGCTCTGCTCGGTTAGTGAGGCGCGCAATGCAGCAGCGGCTTCTGGGCCGAGGGCCGCAAACATCGGAGCCTGCATGAATACCTCGTCCATCATCACCTCCGCTAGGTTCGCCACCGGTCTTGACTTGGTCGTCGAATTCGCTCCATTGTGCCGTACCGGGTACCGGTTGCCAAGGCCGCGGGTGCGCCTGCCCTTTGACCAACAGCCACCGACATACGCTGGGGGGGTGGAAGACCCGGGTACCCGTAAGAAGCGTGCTCGCTTGATCTTAGGAGCACTCGCTAAGCAATATCCGGATGCTCAATGCGAATTAGACTTCACCACACCACTTGAGTTACTGGCTGCGACGGTGCTCAGTGCCCAATGCACTGATCGGCGGGTCAACAAAGTCACGCCGGAGCTTTTTTCAAAGTATCCGACCGCAGCCGGTTATGCGGGAGCCGATCGGCAGGAGTTGGAGGCAATAATCGCGTCTACCGGATTCTTCCGGCAGAAGGCGGCAACCTTGCAAGGCATCGGGCAGGTGCTTTGTGATCGTTATGGCGGTGCGGTGCCCCCAGCACTTGATGAGTTGGTTACCTTACCCGGAGTCGGGCGCAAGACGGCCAATGTGGTGCTCGGCGAGGCCTTTGGGGTGCCGGGTATCACGGTCGACACCCATGTGGGGCGGTTGGCCCGGCGATTTGGCTGGACCACCCAGCGCGATCCGAACAAAGTTGAAGCGGATCTGATGGCACTGTTCCCACGTAAGGACTGGACTCGAATGTCGCAGCTGGTGATCTGGCACGGGCGCCGCCGCTGCCACGCGAAGAAGCCGGCCTGCGGTGCCTGCAATATCGCGAAGTGGTGCCCGTCCTACGGCGCTGGTCCGACCGACCCGGTGGTCGCTGAGCAGCTTGTCAAAAATCAGGGTCCGGCATGACGACTTGGTCGCGGGTGGGCATCGTCGATGAGCTGGTGGCCGTCACGTTGCCGTCATGGCTGCAACCGGTTGTTGATGTTATGCGCGACATCACGGCCGAGAGCATTACCAGGTTCGTGCCACCGGATGGCCAAGGCCGCCACTCCGCGATCTTGGTGTTGCTTGGCGAAAGTGAGACGGGCCCGGATGTCCTGCTGATTGAACGGGCGCACACTATGCGCACTCATGCCGGTGAGCCGGCGTTTCCCGGCGGCGTCCTTGATGATGACGATGCCGATGCTGCGGCCGCAGCGTTGCGCGAGGCCCACGAGGAAACGGGACTCGACCCATCAGGTGTCGTCGTCTTCGGGCAACTACCTGACCTCTGGGTGCCGGTCAACGATTTCGTCGTAACACCGGTGATGGGATGGTGGCGCGCGCCGTCACCGGTGCACGCGAAGGACTTGGCCGAAGTGGCAAGTGTGCACCGCATCCCGGTAGCCGAACTAACCGATCCGGCTAATCGCTGCCTAGTGCGGCATCCGTCCGGCTACATTGCCCCGGGTTTCACGGTGCGCGGTATGGTCGTTTGGGGTTTCACCGCGGGAGTGCTCACTAAGTTATTTGACCGGGTCAACTGGTCGCAGCCTTGGGATACCGGGCGCGTTATCGATATCGAGGCGACATGAGCTTCGCCGGTGTGAGTCTCGTCGACTGGATTTTGCTAGCCGTAATAGTTGTTTTTGCATGGGCCGGCTGGCGGCGCGGATTCATTGCCGGCCTGCTGTCATTTGTCGGGTTCATCGGCGGCGGCCTCCTAGCTGCTTTCCTATTGCCCGACCTAATCGTCGAACGCACGGACTCAGGATTCATCCGGGTTGCCGCGTTGGCCATCTCGATAATCGTTTGCGCGGTCTTAGGTCAAATGCTTACCTCATTTCTCGGCCGGCGATTGCGCGGTGTGCTCACCTGGCGACCGGTGCGGTTTGTCGACAGCCTGGCCGGTGCCGCCTTGAATGTTCTTGGAGTCGCGATCGTCGGCTGGATCGTTGTGAGCGCGGTTGCTTATCTCCCGGAGTCGACCGTTACAACGAGCATTCGCCAGTCTCCGGTGCTGATCGGGCTAGATAAACTGGTGCCGGATATCGCGCGCAATGCGTTTACGGGTTTGCGTGACTCGGTTGGCGCAACTGCGATGCCGAGGGTTTTCTCCGGACTTGCCGAGTTAACCGGCCCCGACGTGGAGAATCCGGATCCGAAAACGTCATTGGCACCGGCTGTGCAAGCGGCGCGATCTGCGATCGTGCAGGTCACCGGAGACGCCACGAAATGCCGAAGTGAGTTGAGTGGATCTGGCTTCGTCATCGCTCCGGGCTATGTCATCACCAACGCGCATGTCGTTGCCGGGGTAGACAAGCCACGGGTTCAAGTTGATCCCCAAGTTGGTGCCCAAGGGGAGTATCTAGCGGCAAAGGTGGTGGCATTCAACCCGAAACTGGATGTAGCAGTTCTCCTGGTGCCCAAGCTTCGCGTGGAACCACTGGTCTTTGCGAAAACACCGGCCGCATCTGGTGATCCAGCGGTTGCCGCTGGCTTTCCCGGCGGCGGTGATTTCGCTGCGACACCGGCCCGCGTTCGAGCGGTCGTGATGGCGCGTGGTGATGACATCTACGGTCGTGCCGGCGTGGAGCGGGAGCTTTATGCTTTCCGCGGGTTGGTGCGACCCGGTAATTCGGGGGGCCCGCTGCTGAACCCAGCCGGTGAGGTCTTAGGGCTGGTCTTCGGCGCCGGGGTTGGGGATTCGAAGACCGGATACGCGATCACGGCCCAGCAGCTGGCTGACCAGATCACCGCTGGTGTTAATCGCACCGACGAGATCGGCACGGGCCGCTGCCGCTGAACTGAAATGTACTGGACCGATTTGTGCTGGGCCCCTGATGCCGTGGGTGGAGGTGTTGCTGACTATTCGTCGGCACCCTCAAAGCAATAGACGGTGCAGCCGTCGGCACCTGGAAAGAACGAAGGGTCCACGGTGGCGATGCCGGCCGCACCTGGGCGCACCTAGGAAACGCTCAGGGCTAACCGATCGGTGGGTGCGGTGCTATCGACGGGGGTAGCCCCCACCGAGTTTAGGTGCGGATGCGCTGCGAGTTCGGGTCATAAGGTGAATGCAGCGAAACGGTGGCATCGACGAGCTGGCCGCCGACATTGACCAGGTCTAAGTTGTCCGACCAGGCCGGCGGCGTGCTAGGTGGTGCCGCATGAGAGTTGGCCCTGCTCGAGTAGCACCAAATCGGTGAGGCCGAGTTCAGTGAGGTGGTAGGCCACGCTCGCAACCACGATGCCACCGCCGATGATGACTACTTGGGTACGCGTTGGCATTTGGGTCATGGTCTGACTCTAGACAATGATCGACCCGGTGGCGGGAACAAGGAGTGTTTAGAACAGGCCAATAATCTTGCCGTCGACGAAGTCAATGCGTTCACTTGACGGCACCCTAGGCAACCCCGGCATGGTCATGACATCCCCGCACACCATGACGATGAATTCTGCACCGGCCGACAGGCGAACCTCACGGATATTGAGCTGGTGACCACTTGGCGCCCCGCGAAGGGCCGGGTCGGTGGAGAATGAATACTGGGTTTTTGCGATACATACCGGAAAGTGGCCATAGCCGGCCGCCTGCAGGTCGGCAATCTGGCTGCGCACTTTTGCGCCCGCGGTGACTTCGGTAGCCCCGTAAATATCCGTTGCGATCGCGGTGGCCTTTTCCCAGAGCGTGTCTTCATCGGCGTAGACGAATTTCATCGCGGGCGCCCGCTCGCACAGGTCGACGACAACTTGCGCGAGCTCAGCGGCCCCTTGGCCGCCATTTGCCCAGTGCGAGGCGAGCACCACCTCGACGCCCATGTCGGCCACGCGCGATCGCAGAAGCGAGATCTCGGCAGCGGTGTCGGCGTCAAACTGGTTGATGGAGACCACGCAGGGGATGCCGTAGATCGATTGCACGTTGTTGATGTGACGCTGCAAGTTCACCAAGCCGGCCTCGAGGGCGGGTAAGTCCTCGGCGCTGATGGTCTGCATATCTGCGCCGCCGTGATATTTAAGTGCTCTGACGGTGGCGACTAGCACCGCGGCGGATGGGCGTAATCCGGATTTACGGCACTTGATGTCGACGAACTTTTCAGCACCTAGGTCGGCGCCAAACCCAGCCTCAGTGACCACATAGTCAGCAAGTTTCAATGCTGCGGTGGTGGCAACGACACTATTGCAACCGTGGGCAATATTTGCGAATGGGCCGCCGTGCACAAATGCCGGGGTGTTCTCCAAGGTCTGCACGAGGTTGGGCTGGAATGCATCCTTCAGCAAGACGGTCATCGCCCCCGGCGCATTCAGCTGGGCAGCGAGGACGGGTGCCTTGGCGCGGTTGTAGCCGATGACAATATTTCCGATGCGGTGGCGGAGATCCGCAATCGAGGTGGCGAGGCAGAAGATCGCCATGATCTCTGAGGCCACGACGATATCGAAGCCATCAGAGCGCGGGAACCCATTCCCGGGCCCGCCAAGTGCGATCGTGATATCGCGAAGTGCCCGATCATTCATGTCGATTACCCGTTTCCAGGTCACCCTCCGCACGTCAATGTCAAGGGAGTTGCCGTGGTGGATGTGGTTGTCGATCAGGGCGGATAGCAAGTTATGTGCCAGTGCGATGGCATTGAAGTCACCCGTGAAATGCAAGTTTATGTCTTCCATCGGCACGATCTGGGCGTACCCACCACCTGCCGCGCCACCCTTCATCCCGAACACCGGGCCAAGGGATGGCTCGCGCAGGCAGATCATGGCGTGCTTGCCGATTGCCCTTAGGCCATCGCCGAGGCCGACGCTGGTAGTGGTCTTGCCTTCACCGGCGGGTGTCGGGCTGATCGCGGTTACCAAAATCAACTTGGCGTTTGCATTAGCGGGAAGTGAATCCAGATAGTCGAGTGAAATCTTGGCCTTGAAGTGACCGTAGGGCTCGACGAATGCCTCGGGGATGCCGAGGCCGGCCGCGACATCTGTTATGCGCTGCATCTTTGCGGCTTGGGCTATTTCAATATCTGCGGGCAATTACGTCCTCCGGAGGCACGGTGCGATGGCTGCCGATTAGTTGACATGCTACCGGCGCAGGGGCTGGCAGTGCGGCAGAAGTGGAGCCTCCGGTCAGGATTGAACTGACGACCTACCGCTTACAAGGCGGTTGCTCTACCACTGAGCTACAGAGGCGTTACCTAACTAAGGAATAATACTGGGCATGATGCCAATCGAAAATCTGGCCGAGGCCAAATACCTGTCGTTGACCACATTCCGTGGGGACGGCACCCCGGTGGCGACACCGGTCTGGTTAGTTCGAGATGGCGATCACCTATATGTGATGACGGAGTCCGGCTCGGGCAAGGTGAAGCGCATTCGGGCTAACTCCACGGTGGAGCTAGCTCCATGCGATATGCGCGGGTCCATTAAGGGCGACTGCGTTACCGGACACGCCGTAATTCAAGACGCTGCCGGCACCTCAGCAACGATAAAGAAGATCAGTAAGCGCTACGGCCTGATGTTCAAGTTGATGGGGGTGCTCGACAAAATCCCCGGGCGCGCACCAGGAGAGCGGGTCGGTGTTGAGATAACTATCGGTTCGAGCGCTTCGGAGTAATCGCGTAGGCAACCACGCCGATGGCGGGAGTAACCAGTTGGGTCACACACGCAAAAGGCGCTTGGCGAAACGCCCGCCGATCAGCACCGCGATCAGGTACATCAGGGCTACCACGAGGATGAGCCACTGGTAGCCAAGTACCAACGACAGGTACTCAAGGCAGCCGCCGATCATCGCGCCGAAGAGGTTTGCGGCGAAGGCAGACGTCGGGTTGCTCGCATCCTTAAAGCGCGAGGTGAACAGCAGGTTGGCGCAGAACACCGGCAAGAACGCCAAGATCACGGCAAACAGCAGACGCATTGGTACCGGCAGGCTTAGGAGCGCCGAGTTGGGCACCAGGAAAGCGAGGAGAAGCGAAGCAAAGAGCGAGGTGATTATCACCGGTCGGGGAACCGTGAACTTCTTGGTTACCTCGATCGCGGCCAATACCGCGAGTAGCACACCGGTGAACACCAAGGCGTTCACGAGCCAAGTGGTGCCAAACAGTAGGGCGAATGTCGTAATTGATCTGGTCTCCAGAAGCAGGAAGGCAATGCCCATGAAGAATAGGTCGGCGTAACCGGCCATCGAACGAAGTGGCCCTCCAAAAATACGCACGCCGAGTAGTGAAACGCCAAGAATCAGTGCAATCACAATGAGATAAAGGGTTGGGATTGTCCGCTCCTTGAGATAAAGGAACGGCCGGTCATCGACGGCGGGTGGCGGTACCTCGGTGGCAACGATCGCCGCCCGATCCCAGATGGCATTCGGGGCGCAAACCACATTGCCCTGCTCCTTGCCGACGGCAATCACGGCCAGGGACTGAACCGCGGTGAAAGTGTCGAGGCAAGGGGCGTGGCCGTAGACCTCATCGACGGTGCCCGCTAGACGATTGATCAGCCACGGTTCCCGGTAGTAGTTGTACATGGCAAAGACGCCCTGATCAGTTAAGTGGTCTCTAGCCGCCAGCATTGATTCCTCAGTGAACAGGTACGACTCCAGGCGCAGTTGGCTGGCCCCGGAGACAAGTGTCAGTGAGTCTGGTAAGGCGAACAAGATGAGGTCGTACTTATTAGTGTTAGCAGATAGGAACGCTCGGCCGTCATTGATGTGGACGGAGACCCGTGGATCGTCATATGGCTTATTGGGATTTATCTGTGAGCCTATTTGCTGGATCCGTGGATCAATCTCAACCGCATCCACACGTTTAGCCCCGTTGGCAAGTGCGAGCGCAACGTCGGTACCCGTACCGGCACCAACAATTAGTACGTTGTTTAGCGGGTTACCGGCCGCTCTTTCATATGGTCGCCCATACATCGGCTCGGACTTCAGCCGCTCTTGAACGTCCATCACATTTTGATGGGGAATGCCATTGACGCCAATCGTTGTGTATTCGACAGTTGTCCCGGCATTGAAAGTTTCGGTATGCACTTTGTAGTAAGGTGACCACGAGACCCCTGCGGAAATCGACTCGAAAACCAATAAGCCGACAACCGCCAGCATCGCTAGCCGGGAGATCCAGGGCAGGCGCACACCGTATAGCAACCACAGGGCGATAAAAGTAACTACGGGCCAGGCCCACGATGGTGCGCGCAGAAATGAAATAGCGGTAAAGGCCAAAGTGCCGGCAATTGAACCGATGATGTCCCAGCGGTAGGCGTCAAGGGCACCGAAGGCGCGAAAGGCGCGGCCGGTGATCTCGCCGAACATTGTCATAGTGATCGCGATGACGATGAATACCAGCGGCAGTGAGACCCAGGTGGGCAACCCGGAGGGCTGAACCATGGTGAAGAAGATCAACTCAGTTGATGAGCCTTCAATTTTCGCGGGGAAGACGGAGATGAAAGCGACGATGAGCAGCAAGCCGATCGGAACGTACCGTCCGACATCGGTTGGTCGCCGCGACCGCAGGAAGCCAAGGCCAATACCAAGGAAGGATGCCAGCAGGATCAGGTTCGAGAAATACGACAGGTGCACAAGGTTCGCACCGCTCCACCTGATCAGCGCGAGTTGCACGAACAGCATCAGGGCGCTGGCAACGATGAGCCGGGCGCGGCCGGTCAAGACCAAGGATGCGGGGGAAGTCACCGGGTCAGGGTAGTACGCGCAGAATTGGGTCAGGCCCGGTAGCCGAAACGGCTGCGAGCCACGAGTCACTGATTGGCACCGGCCGGGTCGGGATCCCCCACGGCAGGTAGCCAGACCAAAGGCGCGCGCCACCTTGCACTACCTCGAGCCGGGGCAACCGGCGGCGCTCATTGAACTGCACGAGCACCTTGCCGCGGGCAGCGGTGCGCGCGGCCGGGGGCAGCAGGTTCGGGCTGACCCAGTCGATCGGCCCTTCGGTGCGTAGCCGCAGTGACCGGGTCGGCCAACTACCGGGTGCACTTAGAAAGTCCGCGATGCCGGCGGCAGCGTGGGCGCCGTCGAGGGCGCAGATGTCGGCGGTGGCCGCCGGGTGCAGGACATTGCCGATCGCGAAGATGCCAGGTGCGCTAGTTGCCAGCCGCGCATCCACGGCCGGGCCACCGGTGCCCGGATCAATCACCAGCCCAGCGCGGCGAGCAAGTTCGTTCTCCGAAATCCAATCACCGGTGAAAACCACGTTGTCGCAGTTCAGGACTTTCGTTCGCCCTTTGGCATCTTGGATCTGGACCCCGGTCACCTGATGATCGCCAAGGATCCCCGTTACGGTGGTTTGAGTCAGCAACGGAAAGCGCCACCTGGCACGGGCACCGATGTTGAAGGCCGTGAATGAATCATGACGCGAGCGCTCGGTGACCATCGCAACTATTGAGCATTTAGCGTGACGCAAAGTCAAGACGGCCGAATACGAAACATGCTCGGCACCAACTATCAGGGCGCGCTTGCCCGGTGAGCCGTGTTGCAGGTGCACCAGGCGCTGCAACCAACCGGTGGTGAAAACACCGGCAGGCCTGGTGCCCGGTACCAAGCGAGCTGCTCGCGGTCGCTCCCGGCACCCGGTAGCGATGACGATCACCTTGGCTTTGATCGTGACGCGACCACTTGGTGCGGTGACTTCGATGGTGCGCATTGTCGCGTTGATGTCGGTTACGGTCGCCTCGGTCATGATTCGCGCTCCGCCTTTGACGGCCCGCAGCGCGAGGTGTCCGGCGTAAATCGGGCCGCGCAGGGGTTGGCGCAGGTCACGGAGCCCGTAACCATGGTGATCGGAGTATCGAGGGACTCCGCCGGGCTGGGTGTCGCGGTCTACAACCAACACGTTTTCGATGTTGAGCTCGCCGAGTGCGTGCGCCAGCGTCAAGCCGGCTGGGCCGGCACCGATGATGACAACGTCCACATCCTCGTCAGTTGGTTGCGGCAGGTCAGGCATGGGAATGTCCCGACCACGCGGATGTCATCTCGGTAATCATGGCGCCGCAGTGAAACCCCTGACACCGGCCAGCAAGGGCTCGGGTGCGTCGGCGTAGCCCGTCAAGATCACTCGCGGGGACCGGGCTGGTCAGGGCATCGCGCACCTCGCCAAGGCTCACTCGTTCGCATAGGCAAAGCACCCGGCCGTACGCCGGATCCGCTGCGATTCGCGCAGCGTCCTGATACGGACGCATGCGTGACTCGGCGAGATTTGGGATCTGGACGGTGATGGGGGCTGCCAGGCCCGCCATCTTGACACCGCGCTCACGAAGGTCGGCGACGACGTGCTCGGCGATCGCTAGTGCTGAGGAGATCCCGGTTGACCTGATGCCACCAACTCGCACATATTGATCGGGGAAGACGTCATAGCAATAGTCGCTGTGCTCACTTGCCGCCCGCAGGCCCGAGTAGGTGGCGGTGACTTCCTCGGCCATCAGGCTTGGCATGATCGCGCGGCCTTTGGCGACAAGGGTAGCCAAGCCCTCGGCGGTCGTGCCCGTCGCGGATTTATCGGTTAGGTCCTCCGCGGTTGGCCCGAGTAACACATTGCCGTAGACAGTGGGTGAAACCAACACCCCTTTCGTGGTAGCTGTTGGCACCGGCAAGATCACGTGCGTAATGAGTTGGCGCGCCAGCTTGTCGAATACGATCAATTGCCCGCGGCGCGGGGTGATGGTGAAGCCGTCATGGCCTAGCAGTCGGTCCACGACATCACTGTTCAAGCCGGCTGCATTGATCACCCAAGTGGCTCTGACGCTGCCGGTGCTCGTCTGCAATTCATGGGCGCCGGCAGCACGCATTGCTCCGGTGACCGCGGCCTTGCGTCGCAAAGTGCCACCGTTCACCACAAAGTCAGTGGCAAGTGCGATAACGATTGACCACGGGTCTAGCAGCCCCTCATCAGGCACCAACAGCCCGCCGAGTGCCCCAGTGCCAAGATTTGGTTCCAGCTCATAAACCTGCGATGCACTTTTCACTTCAACTTGTGAGTAGCCATTGGCCTGCGCATTGGCAATGATCGAGTTCAAGCGCGAGAGTTGGTCTGCGTCCCAAGCAACAAGCAGTGCACCCGTTCGCTCAAGGGGCCAACCGAAATCAGCCTGGCGTTCGGTGAGTAAGCGGTGCCCACGCGTGACAAGCCTGGCTTCAAGGGTGCCTGGCTTGGCGTCGAATCCGGTGTGCCAGATGGCGGTATTTGCCTTGCTGGTGCCGGCGCCCACGTCGATTGCTGCTTCAAGCAGCACCACTTGCAGGCTTTCGCGCACCAAGGCGCTGGCAATAGCGCACCCGACGGCACCGCCCCCGATCACCGCGACGTCAAAGGTTTGCTCCACGTCGACGATTATCGTGCCATCGGGTGAAAGGTTCGCGACGGTTGCCAGCCCGCGGTGATCGCCGCCTCCGCGCCGGGCCCAGCCAGCCCCCGCAGGGTCGCTGCGGCGACCCCAAGTGCGGTTGCGCAAGTGTGGGGGTAGACCTCGATGACTTGGCCCAGATCATCGGCTTGCAACTGCATCAGGACTTCTGAGTTGGTCAGCCCACCGTCGACCCGGAGCACCTCAAGGGCGGTACCTAGATCCGCTTCGACAGCGCGCACCAGGGCGGTGATCTCGGCCGCCAACCCCACCAGGAATGCGCGAACGATGTGACCTGGGGTGGTGGCGAGTGCGAGCCCGGTTAGCCGTGCTCGTACCGCCGGATCCCAAATCGGGGCTCCGCGGCCGGTGAAGGCGGGCTCGAAGATCACCCCCGCGCAATCGGGCACCGACATCGCGAGGGCATCTAGCTCGGTTGCATCCTTGATGAACCCGACCCGAGCCAACCACGAAACACCAGCGCCGGCGCTGTAGACCTGGCCGTCGATGCAAGAGGCGCGCGTACCGTCGGCGAATACCCAGGCAAGTGAGGTCGCCAGTCCAGCGGTTGAGGGCAGGTGGTCGGGCCCCACATTTGCCAGCAAGAACGCTCCCGTGCCGTAGGTGCACTTCGCCAGGCCCCGCACGTCGCAACCTTCGGCGAAAAGTGCGGCCTGCTGATCCACCATCAGGCCCACGACCGGCAGGGATTCGCCGAATAACTCGGTGGTGCCGACTTGCGCATCGCAGGGCAAGAGCTCTGGCAGCGATTCCGGACCGATTTCGTAGGCGTCGCACGCGGTGGCTGACCACCGCAAAGTCCTTGGGTCAAGAAGTTGGGTCCGCGAGGCGGTCGAGTAGTCGGTGGCGTAGCGCCCGGTGAGTCTGGTCGTAACAAATGCATCGATCGTCGAGATCACCGCGTCGGCGGGCAATTGGTAGTTGCGTTTGAGCCAGGTCATCTTGGGGGCCGCGAAATATGGGTCAACAGGCAAGCCGGTGATCGACCAGAGTTCAGCACGTAACTGCTGCGACAACTGATCGGTGATGACATGTGCGCGTCGGTCCTGCCAAGACAGCGCGGGTGTCAGTGCGGCGCCGGTCACCCGGTCCCAGGCTAGGACGGTTTCACCTTGATTACCCAGGCCAACACCGTCAATGCGCGCACCCGACTGCGCGATCGCTGCGCGACCAGCCTCGACCACGCTTTCGACAAGTGACTCTGGGTCTTGCTCGATGTGGTCACCGGCAAAAGTCAATCCGCGCACCGGGATATCAACCTCGCTGAGGATCCCGCGCGATTGACACCACACCACGGCCTTGGTGGCCGAAGTCCCTTGATCAATTGCGAGGATGATCAATGGCTATTAGCCGATGGATTGGCCGAGTAACTCGCGCGAGACGGCATCGGCTCCGCGCCAGCAGTCATGGAATGAAGTGTAGAGGGGGATCGGTGCCATGCGGATGATGTTTGGCTTCCGATCATCGGGGATGACCCCCCAGTTCTCGTCCATCCGCCTGGCGAATGCCGCGACGTCGGTGTCGATGCGGATGGAAATCTGACTGCCGCGTCGAGCTGCCTCGCGTGGGGTGACGATCTCAAGGGGTGCTCTGGTCGCGAGTTCGTCGAGCAGGGCAAGCAGGTAATCGGTCAGTTGCAAACTGCGCTCGCGCAATGCGGGCATGCCAACCTCGTCGAAGATCTCAAGGGACGCGCGAATCGGTGCGATGGCAAGAATCGGTGAGGTGGAAAGCACCCATGCCTCAGCCGTCGGTGGAGTGTCGATGAGGGGCGACATGTCGAAGCGGGTTTCGAGCCGATTGCCATACCAACCCTCCAGGCGTTGAATAGCGGGGTCGGCCAGGTGCCGCTCGTGGACAAAGGCCGCGGCAACGGCACCGGGCCCAGAGTTCAGGTACTTGTAGGTGCACCAAGCCGCGAAGTCAACATCCCAATCGTGCAGTGAAAGCAGCACATTGCCCGCTGCGTGCGCTAGATCCCAGCCGACGAAAATCCCGGCTTTGCGGCCCGCGGCGGTGATCGCGGCGATGTCCATCAGTTCGCCCGTCAGGTAGTTGATGCCGCTGAGCATCAGGGTGGCGATTTGCGGCCCTTGTTGTTCGATAACGGAAATCACATCTTCGGTACGCAGCAAATCCTCGCCGGCGCGCGGACGTAACCGCAGGATGGCTTCATCTGGGTCATAGCCGCGAAGGCGCGCATGGCTGCGGACGGCATAGGAGTCAGATGGAAACGCGTAGTCCTCGATGACGATCCGGTGTCGCTCGGCGGTAGGTCGATAAAAGGAAGCCAGCATAAGGTGCAAGTTCACCGTCAAGGTATTCATCACTGAAACCTCCGTGGGGAGCGCGCCGACCACCCGGCTCAAAGCTTCATTCACATACTGGTGGTAGTTCAGCCACGGATCACCGCCGGTGAAGTGCCCGTGCACCCCCCGCTGCGACCAGGTGTCAAGAACATCCTTGATCGCTGCGGCCGTGGTGATTGGCTGCAGCCCGAGCGAATTGCCGGCGAAGTATGCCTCGTGCGGATAGGCGCCGCTATCTGACGGCAGTTGGATGAACTTCGACCGGGTTGCCGACGGGTGTGCGGCATCTAGGTCGTGGGCATACTGCTCTGACAGGTTCATTATCTGCTCACTCTTTGGCGGGTTGGATCGGATCTGGGGTGTTAACGGATACACCGCGAAGGGTAGGCGTAATCAGATGTAGGCGCGATACGACCATAGTTCATCGAAGGTTACCCGTGACATGCTTTTCTCAAGCCACTCGATACCCGACGAACCTCCGCTGCCGACCTTGGCACCCATTGACTGCTTGACCGCCCGCAGGTGCAGGGCCCGCCAATCCAGGAAGGCCTGTGAGATCTCCGAAAGTACATCGCCGAGCATACGCAGTGGATCGTTGATCGGCAGCTCGCCGTAAACCTTCACCCAGGCGGCTTGGACCGAGTCATCTGGGGTGTAGGCCTCGGCGAAATCTCGATTTAGGTGATCGGCATCGATGGTGTACCCGGCGCGCGCGAGCACCGCCAGTGCCTCTTCGTAAAGGCTCGGTGACTCCAGGGTCAGGGTGAGCGGAACGAAGACCTCGGGGTTGGGTTCGTAGAGCCGGGTAAGTGCGCGTGACTTCAGGCCCATGAGAAACTCAACGTGCCGGTAAGTCCAGGATTGAAATCCCGACGCCACCCCGAGTTGATCGCGGAAGCGATTGAATTCCATTGGCGTCATGGCATTAAATGACGGCCAGGTGGCGTTCAGTGCCCGCCAATGTAAGGTCGAGCGGCGCAGGGTCACGACAGCGCCGAGAATGTCGTCAGCTCGCATTTCAGCAATGGCCCGTTGCCATTCACGCCAGATCAGGCCGAAGTAGAGCTCCATCACCTGGGAGATGACTAGGAAGGGGAGCTCGGCAGGCTCATCGGTGCGGGTCTTTTGCATACGATGAAGTGCCATCGTGTGCACGTATTGGTCGTATGGCGTCTCGCCGGTGAACTCAACAACGGGGGCCCCACCGGTATCGGTGGCTCGTTGCTCGCGGTCTGCTGCTGTTGCGGGGATTGTCATTGGGACATGATGCTGATCAAGCACCGGCGGGGGAAGTAGGAACAAAAGGTTGGTAGTCGATTATACTTTCAGATCATAACTTATTACGTTAATTGACTTACCGAATGAAAGGTCGCACCGTGGCCATCGCCCCTGACCAGATCGCCCTTGACCAACTCGACTGGCGGCTCCTAGCCGAACTCCAAGGCGATGCCCGGCTGTCATTTAGCGAACTATCGCGTCGGGTGCACCTGTCCGCGCCGGCGGTGGGCGAGCGCGTCCGACGCCTCGAGCAGGCCGGGGTTATCACCGGCTACCACGCCGGCCTTGATCTTGCGGCGACCGGCTGGGCGGTACTAGCGATGGTGCGCCTCGCCTGCTACGGCAGCACCTGCGTCCTACGCGACCCGACTGTTGCGACCTGGCCGGGGGTACTTGAGATTCATCGGGTAACTGGTGCGGACTGCTCATTACTGAAAGTGGCCGCCGCTTCGATGCAGGGTTTCGAGGAGCTCATTGACAAACTCGCCGCCTACGGCACCCCCTCTAGTACCTTGATTCTGTCGAGCCCGTTGACTAGGAGCGAGGTAGTGGCGCCCCAAAACTCACCACTCAACTAGGTGGTGGGGTTGTTCGGGTGTCGTGCACGGCTGCCAAAACCGCTGGCCAGGCCACACTCGTCGGGTCAATGAGTTCGAAATGGGCGACGTCATCAATTTCGATTAACGTGACGTCGTCGCCAACATGCGCCGTCAAGTAGTTGCGAGCTAGGGCAATGGGCACAAGTGAGTCCAACTTGCCGTGCAAGTTGATGACAGGAACAACAGGCGGCAAGTGCATTGGGTCTAGGTCTAGGCGCTCCTGTGCTGCGCAACCCAAGAAATCGCGCACCCCGCCATCGTCTAGATCAAGTTGCTGGGCTAACTCAAGGTCGCTGACGGCTCCCAGTGCAATGACGCCCGCGATTTGATCACCTAGATCAACCTGTGCTGCGGCCCAGAGCGCCAAGTGGCCACCGGCCGAGTGGCCAATGATGATGACCTGATCACTGTGACCGGCGAATTGCGCTGGGATGGTGGTGATGGCAGCGCGGATATCCGCGACCATGGCATCTGGTTCACCGGGGATGCGTCGGTACTCGATTGATGCCACCTGCCAGCCGGCGCCGGCCAGGGCCGACGCGAAAGTGCGCAGGTGCACCCGGTCATATGGTGGGCGCCAGTAGCCGCCATGAATTAGCAGCAGCAGCGGCCGGGTAGCCGCGACGTCGAGATCGGCGCTGAAATAGCAGTCCACGACCTGATCTGGCAGCGGCCCGTACGCGATTAGGCGATCGGGAGCCGGTGCCTCTCGCGTCAGCACACTGCGGTCCTCGATATCGGGTCTGGGATCACCGTTGCCCACGGCCGGCACGCTACGCCGCCAGCTCTCAGTGAGTCGATGTGGGTCTTAGGTAAGGCGGTACAAGCGGACCCGAAGAACACGAAAGCCCAGTCCGACTCAGTCAGTCCAAAAGGACCAATTGGCGGTAGGGGGCTCGGGTGCCTAGTATTTGGCCTTGAAGGAATAGACCCGCGACCGAAAGGCTCAAATCGTGACCGAAGAGGCACTTTTGAAATTGTGGAACGAAAAGCGTGTTCAATTGATTCTGGCTCAAATTGCTCCGGCTTTGGTTCTCATCGCAATCTTCGTGCTGGCCGCCCAAGGCACTTTCGCCAGTGCCAGTGCTGCATCAAAGTACCTAGCAATTGCAGTCGCCGCGGTAACTGGGATTTTAGCGATTATTTCGCAATTCGCAGTGATTCGTGAGGCCGGTTCCTTGCTCGATGATTTGGCGAAGATTCAGAACGGCTCTGAACTAACTAGAAAAATTGCGGCTTCGAAGTCATTTCTGTCCTTGACCGCAGTGGCGGTCATTGGGCTAGGCCTAATTATTTTTGCCCTAATAGTGTGGAGTGTCTTAGGCTGACCATGGTTGCTGGGATAGTTGTTATTGCGGTCTATGTGGCGGTGATTGGCGTGTTGGTTTTGGTATACGAAAGGCCGGCGCGGCGGCGCGCAAAGATCAGCGGCCGAGGCGGCGATTTCGAGAGTTGAGTGCGGCCCGCTGATCTTGTGAGCATGGAAGTTTGCATCGGGCGGTCCAGTCAGACGCGGTGATATAGGTTTGTCGAGGGGCGCGAGCGTGGATCTGTTCATTTGGTCCGGACCTGCCCAAGAAGCCGGGCTGCCTTTGTGGCCCCTGGTGGTCGTTATTGCAGTGCTGCTGGTTATCAACGTCATAAATAATCGCGTCGCACCCAATTCACACTACCTACTCTGGTCGTTTGCCAGTTCGCTGCTCCTGCTAGCACTAGGCCTGCTCGATGGCAACTCTTTCACCGAAATGGGCTTGAGTTGGAAGTATTACCTGAGCGGGCTGATCTGGGCCGGTCTCTGCATCGGTGCAGTGACCTTGGTTTATGTTTTCGGCATTATCTACAAGCCCACGCGCAAAGCCTTCCGCGATGAAAGGCACGCCGAATTAAGTGGTGGGCGCCTGGCTTTCCACGCACTCCTTGAAGTGCCATTCGGCACCGTGCTACTTGAGGAGATCGCCTTTCGTGCGGTGTTGTTCTCGATGCTCGCGCGCCGCTACGGGTTGGTTTGGGGCATCGTGTTGTCGTCCATCTTGTTCGGCCTATGGCATGTGCTGCCGTCAATCGGCAGCCACGAGCAGAACCCGGCACTCGGGTCGGTGGTGGGCCGGGGCCGGCGGGGCAATATTTTCGCTATCGCATTAAGTGTTTTGACGACCACGGCGGCGGGGTTTGTCTTCTGCGCACTGCGGCTGCTATCGGGCAGCGTATTGGCGCCGATGGGGCTGCATTGGGCGACCAATGGCCTCGGCTATGCCTTTAGTTGGGCCATCATCAGGCGAACGCGGCGGATACCGGAGTGACCGATGTGACTCCTGTGGTTGGCGGTCGGCGAAAGTCCGCGAAAGCCACAAATCGGGTGACACGCGACCGACGGGCTTCCGGCACAAGCGGCGCCCCGGGCGATATGGTCAAGGCAAAGCCGCCCAGCACAGTTGCCCACCACCATGGAGGATGCCCCAATGGAAGCCGCGCGTACCCCCCTTGACCATGAGGCCGCGGCGGCCCTACTCAGTGAGCGCGATCGCAGTATTTTGGAGTTTGAGCGCCAATGGTGGAAGTACGCCGGCGCCAAGGAACAGGCCATCCGGGATCTTTTCGAAATGAGCAGCACCCGTTACTACCAAATATTGAATAACTTGATCGACACCCCGGAAGCGTTGGCCTTTGACCCCATGCTCGTCAAGCGTTTGGGCCGCATGCGGGCCGCCCGCCAGCGTTCAAGGTCAGCGCGACGATTGGGCATTGACGTCGACGCAAGGTGAGCAGAGATTAGGTGCGAGAGGTGAATAGGCCGCGAAGAGTAGGCGCACGCAGCGCACTCGCCGTTGCAATCGCGCCAATAGTTGCCGCTAGCGCACTGCTGGCGGCGTCGGCACCGAGTGCAACGGCAGCCCCGCAGCCGATAACTATCTGGATTGACGTGGCACGTGCCGCAACTGTCTCCGAATTATTGAAGGATGGTTACAAAGGGCACCCCGTCAATGTGGTGACAAAAGAACTGTCCGCAATCAAGACCGAGCTTGCCACGGTGCCGGTCGAACAAGCCCCGGATATCATCTGGGCGGAAAACACCTGGACCGGTGAACTTGCTACCGCTGCGCTGGTCGTGCCCTTGACTCTAAACACTGCCAGGCGGGCCCTCTTCGCGCCGAATGTGCTTTCGGGATTCCAGTTTGGATCCAGCGTCTACGGGATCCCGGTGCAGTACGAAACCTGGGCGCTGGTCACCAACGCCTCGCTCGCCCCAAAACCAGCCCCGACGTTCGCGCGCTTGTCAGTCAAAGCCCTCGCGCTCAAGGCCGCGGGTCGAGCAGATGTCGCATTAGCCGTTGGTCAGGGCGCAAAGGGCAACGCGTACTTCACCTACCCGCTCTTCGCCGGCTTAGGTGGTTATGTATTCGGAAAGGATGCCGAGGGCAGCTTGAACGCTGCGGATCTCGGTATCAATAACGCAGTTTTCCGGAAGAACGCAAGCTTGATTGATGACTGGAATAGCACCGGGCTGATCAATTCATCGATCGATGTTGTTGCGGCAGAGGCGGCTTTCAAGGCGGGCCGGGCGCCTTATTGGATTACCGGCCCATGGAGTGCGTCAACACTTCAGGCCCTTAAGTTCAAATACTTCATTTCACCGGTGCCACGAGTCGACGCCGCTGTTCCCATGGCGCCGCTCCTTGGCGTCAAGGGATTCATGACCACTTCAGCTGCGCAAACCCATGGTGTCGCGGCCGTGGCAGCGGCGCTGGTGATCAAGAAACTCAGCGATGCCGACTTCCAGACAAAGATGGCGGCCAGTTCGCTAAGGGCGCCAGCGAACAAGAAATCCACCTACAGCACTTCAATTGGCGGCCGCTTGGCCCAGGCTTTCGGCACCGCCGGTGTCGACGGTATCCCAATGCCGAATATCTCCCAGGCGGCATCGGCCTGGGGCCCACTTAGTACCGCCTGGGCCACCTCAACAAGTGGACCAGATGCCACCCCGGCCAAGAAGGCTTTCGCTGCCGCGCAGAATGAAATTAAAAAAGCAATCGGCTAGTTACGTACCGCCGCAGATTTAGCGCTGCGAAACCTCAGGCCAACTCGAAGCAGTGACCAAGCGATAAAGAGCACTGCCAGCGCCAGGACCCCGCCGCGAGTTTGGGGGAGCTGGAGGACGATTTCAAGGATCCCGTAGCCGACGACGCCGGCGGCAAGAACTCCTTGCGCAATGTCGAGCGGTGCCAACCGGCCCATGGTGTTCCACGCCAAGATCGTCAGCCCGACAAGCAGTGCTCCTACTGCTAAAGCAAAAAACCCAGCACTATCGGGTGGCCAAGTGCTTTGGGTAGTACCGGCGAAAATAGCCATCTCATCAACTGCTGCTCCGACTCCGAGTATCAGCAGAAAGTGCGCAAAGACGGTGACTCGCCAAAGGCGAGGGTTAGCCAGCTTATTTTCAGCGAAGACATCATCGAAATAGAAGGCGGCAATGGATAGGTTGAATAGCAGCACTAGGGCGAAGAATCGGTAATCTATTAGTTGCTCCGAATTCGTTATCTGCACTACGAGTTGGATGAATCCTTCACCAATGGCTATCAGCAGGAGCAGGCTGAGCCGCTCGCGCAAGTGCTCTGGGTGTATCGGAAAGACCCCAGCGTCCTTCTTTCGCAGAGTCAACATGATCGGTACCAGGGTTACCGATATGACGACGGCAATCACTAGTGGTAGCAGGTCACGTGGCAGGGTCGCTCCGAATAGACAGATCAGTGCCCCGACAAGTGGGCTGATGATCGACACTCGAATTCCCGGGATCGGTTGATCAGCGCGTGTTGCCGCGATAACGAACAGGCAACTGATGGTGACAAGTGTGATCGCCATGCTGAGCAGGCCACCACGCCAAGTGATAGATGCGTCGGCGTTGATTGCGATAGCAGCCAGCAGGATGCATGCCATTTGGATTAGCAGGAGCCCCCGATACATCAAGCCATCAACCAGGAACCGATTGTGGATGAGTGATGTTAGAAACCAGAAGATGAACAGCGTTCCAAGGGATAACACGGCGAACAGCCCGGAGTCGACATTCGGATCTTCGATAAACAAGTCACTTGATGCGGCGAGTGCAGCTACGACGGCGAGGTCATAGAAAAGCTCAAGCCACCCGGCCCTGCGCTCCCCTTTGGCTATGAATTGTTCTTCGTTTGACACGTGGCAACTTCCCCTCAGATCAACTTCAGTTTGCGTGGGTGGCGGCAACGTCGGCGATGATGTAAGCGAGTAAGTCGCGCCCGTGGTCTGAGGCCGTCGAGATATCGGATGAGTGAATATCGACATTGTTCAGGGATTGCAAAGGCAGGGCATCACCGTCTAAATGCTGGTTTGGGAACACGCCGGCGAAAGCGAAACCAAGCTCTGCCAGATCGGCATCCAAGATGATTTTGGTTGCGGGGTTATTGAGTGGCAGGTCAAGGTAGACGGCGTCGCGACCGCGAATAGCGAAAAGTTCTTCGCGCGCGTTCATCACGACTTGCCGTAGGTCTCGGCCAGGTTGCTGAACCGTAATTATCGAGAGATTGTGATCGTCTTTATGAGTAATGGCGATTGCGGTTGACTCGGCGACCTCGCTCTCGATGTGAGCATCTGCGGTAATCACGCGACCTCGCAACCCGGTGACGGTGACAATGTCATTGACGATATTGCGATGACGCGCTGGAGCGTAGATCGGTCGATCGTGACCGTCATTTTCCTTCAGATAAAACAGTGCAACCGATTGACGACGAGCATCCTTGGCCAGCGCGGCATTATTTCGTACGGTGCCAGGGATCCAGCCGAGCAGAAAGCCGGTTTCATGGGCGCCGAGATCAATGTTGGCTCTCTGGCTATATGGGTGCGCAGCGGTTGCCTCGCTGAAAATACCTAAAATTCCCTGACCCTTGGCCCAGAGCGCGGCATATTGCTTTAGGGAAGTAAATTAGGCGATGGCCGCGGGCAGCCTCGGTGACAACGGCAATCCCGGCATGCAGGACTGGTGCATCAGGCTCTTCTCGCATCAGGGCCACATGCCCGGCGACGGTGCCGTCAGGAAGCAGCCCGATGGTGCTGATCAGCGAGCCTGCGTCGATGCGCCTGGCGATCTCAGCGGGGTCATAAACCCAATCGGCGTCATAGGAGGTGCCGTAGGCGTCGGTCACCAAAGCAGTGAGGATATGCGCCTCATCGGTGCGCAGAAACCGGATCTCGACGTCATTCCCTAGCACATTATGGCGTCAATGCTGTGAGCTAGGTCAACATCGAGTGCTGTTAGGCAGCCGGTGCTGTGCGTGGATAAGGCCAGGTGCAAGGTGCGCCAGCGGATATCGATATCGGGATGATGGTCCATTGCCTCGGCGGCCTGGGCGATCGCTACCACCCAATTGATCGCAATCGCAAAGGTTGGCGCTTGGATTTCGCGAACAAGTTGGCCTTCGGTGACCTGCCAAGCGGGCAGGGTTCGCCTCAACTCGGCTATTTCGGCGGGGGTGAGACGGTGGGGTGCCATTGCGCATTTCTACTAGCCAACGGCGATTTCGACTAATCGGTGCGTCAAATCGCCAGATCGGGCCGCAAGTGGGAGACTCCAGTATGTCAACAGCCACGGCCACGGCCGCCGAAATCCCGGTCGCACCTGACCAACTCCGCAAATTGCGTCGACTAAATGTCATCGCAGGCTTTGCGCATCTGCTGCAGATGATTGCCGTCCTGGCACTGACCAACGACTTCGTGCTGCCCGTGACGGCGACCTACATGACCGGCCCGCCCGGAAGTCCGCTTGGTGATCCAACGGTGCTCTTCGATTCACGGGTCGGCTGGGGTGTCGCGTTGTTCTTCGGCCTCTCGGCGCTGTTCCATTTCTTAGTAGCGAGCCCAATGTTCTACAGCAGGTACGCCAATGGGCTGGCCCATCAGCGCAATTATTTCAGGTGGGTTGAGTATTCGATCAGTTCATCGGTGATGATCGTGCTGATTGCCCAGATTTGTGGTATCTCTGACGCGGCGGCCTTGCTTGCGATCTTCGGCGTGAACGCCTCGATGATCCTGTTCGGCTGGCTGCAGGAAAAGTACGAGACCCCAGGCTCCGGCGGCTGGCTGCCATTCATCTTCGGCTGCATCGCGGGCATCGTGCCCTGGTTGGCCATCCTCATCTACGTCGTTTCACCCGGGGCCCCCGGTGAGCTATCACCGCCCGCATTTGTCTACGGCATCATCGTCTCGCTTTTCATCTTCTTCAATATCTTCGCGCTGGTGCAATGGCTGCAGTACAAGAAGGTGGGCCGATGGGCGAACTACCTGGCCGGTGAGCGCAGTTACATAGTGCTGAGTTTGGTCGCGAAGTCGCTGCTGGCTTGGCAGATCTTTGCGGGTACTTTAGCCACCTGACTACGCTCTACCTGTGCGAGGTAGCGGAACAATTCTGAACATGGTTGCGATCCTCATTGGATCTGGCCTTGGCGTCTTGATCGGCCACCGGCTGCCGCAGCGCACCCGCGACACCGTCACCGATGCCCTAGGGCTGGTGACGTTGGTAATTGGGGCCTTGAGCATCGTTACCCTGACCAGCGAGGCATTCGCTGACTCCGTAGGCGCAGTTGCCCCGTTGCTGATTGTGCTTGGCGCGCTGGTCATCGGCGGAATTATCGGATCGCTATTGCAAATTGAGCTTCGGCTCGAGCAAGTGGGCAGTTGGCTCCAGCGCAAGTTGAGCCGAAAGGGCGAAAGTGAATCAGCGGACAAACGGAGGCGGTTCGTTGAAGGCTTCGTCGATGCCTCACTCGTATTTTGTATCGGCCCACTTGCAATACTAGGTGCGCTCAATGACGGTCTTGGTTTAGGTATCGAGCAGTTGGCGTTGAAATCAACCCTGGACGGATTCGCGTCCCTCGCCTTTGCCGCCTCCTTGGGCTGGGGTGTTGCACTCTCCGCGTTGTCGGTCGGCATCGTGCAGGGCGCCTTCACGATTCTCGGGGCCCTCGTCGGGTCGGTGCTCTCGGCGGCATTGATTGATGCGATCACGGTGACAGGTGGCGTGCTGCTTCTAGGAGTGGGTCTGCGCCTGTTGAAAATCAAGTCGGTGCCGGTCGGCGACTTGCTGCCCGCACTGATCGTGGCACCGCTGTTGGCGGCGACCGTCGCAATTTTCGCGGGGTCATAACCTCGTGGGTAACGCGGCAGCCAAGCTGCGGGGGTTTGCCGCCGCCTGTCATTTCGCACCGACGCTGTCGGTGACATTCATGGTGAGTCTGCTGGCCTGGCGGTCCGGCTGGTCCGGCTGGCACTTATGTCTGCTTGTGGTGGCGGTTTTCACGGGTCAACTCTCGGTGGGATGGAGTAATGACGCCATAGATGCGCCGATCGACATAGCAGCGGGCCGCACCGCGAAACCAATTGTCGCCGGGGTGTTGTCAGTGCGCGGGCTGTGGGTGGCAGCGGTTGCCGCACTCATCACGACGGTGGTTGCCTCTTTCATGGCCGCCGGGGTACCGGGCGGGGCGATTCAAGTAATTGCCGTTGCCAGCGCTTGGCTCTACAACCTGCGGTTGTCGCGCACCACCTGGTCGTGGTTGCCGTATGCGGTTTCCTTCGCGTGCGTGACCCCATTCATCACCTTAGGGCTGGCACCGCCCATGGCCCCAGCCCTGTGGGCTATCGCGGTATTCGTCAGTACCGGGGTTGCGGCACACCTGGCTAATGCGCTGCCGGATCTGGCCACCGACCAAGAGCGCGGTCTAGGTGGGCTAGTGACCCGTTTGGGTGAAGTTCGCGCGAAAAGGCTGGCGCTGGCATTGCTCGTGCTGAGCGCCTTCATCCTGCTGACGCAAGTAGCCCAGATCAATCCCGTCGCCGCCTACCTCATCCCAGTTGCGACGGGCGTTGTCCTGGTTTTGGCACTTCGCCCAACACGACGCTCGGTGTTCTTTCAGGCTGTCCAAGGCCTGGCCATCTTTGAGGTGGTAGTGATCTTGGTGACAGGCATCCCCATCACGTCATGAAGGGGCCTCAACCGGGGCTGTATGACGTGCGCTGCGCCAGATCATCTGGGCAGAAACTGCTATCAGTAGCAGCGCGAAGCCTATTTGCAGTAACGGTCCGGATACCCGAAATGCCAGCAGCGCGCCGGCCAAAGCGCCGCAGATAGCGCCAGCACCCAGTCGCAGGCCCATGGGCCAATTAGTAAGCCCGGCCCGAGATAACCGGGTAGCGCCGAGCAGTGCAGTCGGGATCATCACCAACAGCGAGGTGCCCGATGCGAGGAGCTGGGGGAAGCCGAAGAAGAAGATGAGGATCGGGATCAGCAAAATGCCACCGCCAACTCCGAGCATGGCCGAGAAGACGCCCATGGCGAGGCCGGATATCAGATAGCCGGCTATCACTAGGGCGGTTAGGACGGGCGCCTCACTTGCCGAAGCCGCAGGGGAGAAAAACAACATCCGCAGCGCTATTAGGGTAAGTAACACCCCGAATGCCAGCTGCAGCCCTCGGTCTGGCAGTTTTTGAACGACGTGCGCACCGATCCAGGCACCGGCCAGACTGCCCGCAAGGATGAACAGCGCCGGGACCCAGGCGATGCTGCTGGCGATGGCATAGGAGATCACCCCCGCGACCCCCCCGCAGCTGATCATGACCAAAGAAGTGGCCTGCGCCCGTTTTTGGGCAATGTGCAAAGCGATTACCAAGATCGGGACGACGATGATCCCCCCGCCGACCCCGAAGAACCCGGAGATCAACCCGGCGGCAACCCCAAGGGCAAGATCGCGGCAGAGCCGGGACCAGGAGATGCTCATTTGCGGGCCACCTTCATTTAGGTCAGGTTATCGGTTGTCCACCGACGGCGCAGTGCCATATCCTGCGACCATGACCAGGTATCAGCCTCGTATCGCCATTGCACTACTCGCCGCCGGTCTTGCTGCCGCCGCGCTTGCCGCTCCTGCCAACGCGGTGGTCGATCCGGCCAAGTATGAGCAGGCCCAGGTCGGCTTGACCTATACCGTCTATGCGCCTACCACCTCGATGGATCTAAAAGGCACCTCATTTCAGCTCACGGATTGCGGCGGCGGCAAGGATGAGCAGATCAACGCGTCATTTGGATCCCAGATGAGCAACAAGGGTTGGATCTCATTGAGCGAGTCACAGACCGGTTGCCAGGATGGGCCGGACGGGGTTGGTCCGGTGACAACTTTCACCGTCAAGGGTGCCACGGCAACGATCATGGGCAGTTGCAAGGGCGGCAAAAGCACCTGCACTAAGTCAAACCCGGCCCTGCTACGCAAAGGCCAGGGCTACACAACGGTGACTTTGCCCGCTGGTAGTTCCGCGCTGAAGTCCACCTTCGTCGAGGTCTATACCGATGGGATGTCGGTCAAGGACATCAAGGCCTTCGTCACTGGGCTAAAGCCCGCTCAGTGAGGAAGTAACTGGTTTACCGAAGTAGGCGGCCGGCTTTTGGGCTGGTTCCCGAACGCGCAGTTAATGATCGTGAAAAACGGGTTTCGGGCGGGTTTAACGACCAAAACGTGCGCATCAGCCGGCCGAGCCGCGAAGTTATCCAGTATTCGGCGCGCGGTGGACTCAGTAGGCCTGAAAGCCCGGTAAAGGAGGGCTGCACTCGGTTTATTGCCGTCGCGCGGCGAGTGCTCCGCATTCGACAGGTCCGCGGAAAATTCCGGAAAGAAGTACCAAATTTCTTCAGCACAAACTGCCCGCACCCCAGCGATAGGTAGCGACAACCGGCGACGATGGCCTAGCAAGCCGGCCTCGGGAAGTATTGGCGGCCAGCAAGGCCAAAGCACCGCGCCATGAAGCCAAGGCAGTTACGGTGCCGCGACCTATGCACTGGCTTTGGCACCAGCGGGTACCGAACGTCGACATCACCGGAAACCGATTTTCCGAACTAGAGGTGCCGGAGAAACTGGCTCAAACACCTGTGGGCCAAGGGGTCACGGAACCGTTCCCGATCTAAGAGGAGACCTTGCCCGCTTAGCGGCCAAGCAGGTGGTAAAGATGCGTGGGCGCCCGCGGGCACTGGTTCAGGTACCAACGCGTGAACTCGCAATCCAAGTTGCGGCGGTAATCGCACCACTTGCTGCGACCTACCAGATGTCTACCCTCACCGTCTTTGGCGGCGTCACCTATGGGGTGCAGCGCAAGGCCTTCGCTGATCAAGGGTTGCTACCGATGGTTAAGCGCAGTCTGATCAAGACGCCAGCATTGCTTGAGCACCATGTCCTAGTTGCTGAAGAAGGCGATCACCTGATGGAAATCCCGAATTCTGTCAGTGGTAAGGCTACCGCTCTCGTGGCAACCGACATTGTGTCGCCCGGGATCCATGTTGATGATGTGTCGCAGTTGGCGCGCGCGGATCCGCCCGTTGAGCAATCCCGCAAGGCCGCTAGGAGTGTTGGCAAAGGTCGGTTAGCGTTCAAGAACACGGGGGTGTTGCAGCCCATCCGAGGGGGGTAACCCCTTGGCCGAGCTGCGGCTTCGGTGTTACCGTTAGGGCCTACGAAAGGGTGATTCAATGACTTGGGTACTTATCGTCATCTTGGTGCTGATCGTCATCTTGGTGCTTGTCGGCTTCAGCCAGTTCAACAAGCTGCGCCGCCTCAACCTGCTCTGCACCGGCGCACTTGGTGATATCGACACTTTGCTTACCAAACGAGCTGACTTGATCCCTAACCTGGTGTCAACCGTGCAAGGGGCCAAGGATTTCGAGTCGTCAACCCTGGAGGCGGTGACCGAAGCCCGCACTGCTGGTATGCAGGCGCAGAGCCTGGAAGCGAAGGCTGAGGCCGACGGGATGCTAACCCAAGCGCTCGGCAAGTTGTTTGCCGTTGCCGAGGCCTATCCGGCCTTGACCGCCACCGAGAACTTTCGACTACTGCAGGTGCAACTCTCTGAGATTGAAAGTCAACTGCAGTTCGCGCGCCAGTTCTATAACGACACCGTGGTTACCCTCAACACCGCTGTTGTCACGGTGCCGTCGATGTGGTTCACCGGGATCGCCAAGGTTACCGAGCGTTCGGTTTACGCCGAGACCGATGAGACCAAGCGTGCGGTGCCAAAGGTCGAGTTCTAGCAGGTGCCAGCACTCCGATCTCGGCTAATTGCACTATGGGCTGTTCCGCTATTTGCTCTTTCAACCGGAGTCGCTTCGGCTGTCAGCGCACCGCATCTCGAAGATTCGATCAACCCGTGGGAATCGATTATCACCTATGACGTTGTCGCTCAGGTGCAGCCGAATACCGATCTGCTGATCACCGAAACTATCGTCTACGACCCGGGCACCGAAGAGGTGCATCGCGGTATTCTGCGCGACATCCCACTGCGGGATGCGCTATCCAATGGTGATATTCGCACCTACGGTGTCGAGATTGAATCCATTAGCCGCGATGGCGCGGACGTCACGTATGCGCAGTCTTACTCCGATTCCTATCTTTCCCTCCAAATCGGCGACCCGGACATCCCTATCGAAGGACTACACACTTTCGTCATCTCCTATCGGGTCACCGACGCTTTGGATGTCATCAAGGACGGTGACCTATCGGCGGATTCACCCTCTGGGATTAGCGCTGGGGATATCGAGCTCTATTGGGATTTCATCGGCACGCAGTGGCCATTTCCGATCTACCAGGGCAGTGCCACCGTCACCGGCCCCTCACCAGCACTAGCTGTCTTGTGCTTTTCGGGCCCACAGGGCTCAACCGGGTCATGTCGGGTTGAAGAAAATGTTGGGCCCCGCGCGGCGACTTTAATGGTGGCTGACTTAAGTGGCGGCGGTGGCCTGACCGGGGTACTGGCTTGGGCACCGACCGGCTTCACCGAATCGCCAACACCGAACATCACGGCTGACCCAGGTGCCGCGGAGGCGGCTCGAGCAGCTGCCCTCATCCCATTGCTACTTTTGATTGGCGCCGCGGGCATCCTCGCGCCAATCGTGATTGCAGTCCTACGCCGGCGCACCAGCGCTGGTGTCGTACTCGCCGCGACCCCGGTGCGCTACCAACCACCTCAAGGGTTGCGCCCGGCGCAGGTGCAGGCCGGCATTGGTGGCACGGTTGATAACCGGGGTTATTCGGCGACCCTTTTGGATCTAGCCGCCCGCGGCCATGTCACCGTCAAAGAGCAAGCCGGTGGCATGTTCTCGGGCGGCGGTATGGATCTAACCTGGACCGGGGCCGGTACGGACGAGTTGGCCGACTGGGAGACGGCGCTGCTTGCGGCGATCTTCAAGGGCGCACCAACGGCATCGATCGGTGCGTATGACTCGGTCTTGGCTGCGGCGACTGAGGCACTCTCGAGCCAGCTGGCCACCGAAGCGACCTCATCGGGTCGGTTCAATCCACTGGGTGAAGTCCCCGATCGGCCCTATAAGTTAATAGCCGCCCTGGGTGGACTAATGCTGGCTGGGGGTCTGGTATCGCTGATCTTCGCCGGTGCTTTCACCATCGCTGCGGTGCTCGGCATCGTCGGGCTGGGCCTGCTCATCGGTGGGGTGGCCGGCGCAATTATCACGCCGAGGCAGCAGACCAAAATCTCGGCCGCGTTCCTCGGCGAAGTGGAAGGTTTCAAGAGGCTACTTAATTCGGACTCGGCCGATGCCCGGCGCGACTTCGCGCAGAAGATCAACCTGCCCCCGGCCGCGATCTTTGCGACCTTCATGCCATACGCCGTAGTACTCGGCCTCGAGGACAC
Source organism: Actinomycetota bacterium (assembly GCA_005798555.1). Taxonomy (GTDB): domain Bacteria; phylum Actinomycetota; class Actinomycetes; order S36-B12; family S36-B12. The sequence goes on along the minus strand of SYJA01000020.1, from coordinate 4,013 downwards.
GTGGCTGAAGAACTTCCCGGACCTGCGACCAGAGGAGTTGCAGAACTACGGGATCTACGTAGCCAGTATGTACGCGATGGCTGGGTGGTCATCGAGTATGGAATCCAACTTCGACTCCGGAATGACCGAACGCTCAAGTGGTTCTGGGTTCGGCGGTGGGTTCGGCGGTGGGTTCAGCGGCGGCGGCGGTGGCGGCGGCGGTGGCTCGTTTTAGCCCCGCCGGCACCCGACTACGAAGTGCACGCCGCCCGGGCAGCTCGAACCCGGCCCACCGCTAGGGCATTGACGCAACTGGCCTGCAATGCCGGCGTTGTTGCCGATGAGGTGCCATCGGTCACCGCTTGCGTGATCGTGGTGGCCAGATCAAGGCGCACCAAGCCAGCGGCCATTGCCACTAGGTCACGCTCGGCCCCACTGCTGATCGCTGGGGTGCGCAAGTCCTCGCGAACGGCGTCCCTTTCATCCTCGGGCAACGCCCGCACCCCGGACCAGATGTAAACCCACTGCAGTCGCTTGGCCTGATCAATGGCCGACCCGATCTGCCCAGAACCCAGTGCGGTAACCAACTGGGCGGCTAGGTCGATGCGACGTTCGGCCGCGGCGTCGGTGATCACCAGCGGATATTCTGCTTCTAAGGCCACCGGCGCAACGAATGTTTGACTAAGTGCGATCCACGTTGAACTTGGAGCTTGGGGCTCACCGCCTGGCTCGGCACCAGGTGCGCTACCTGGCCTGGTGCTTGAAGTCAGTGGCGTTTCCTCGGAACCGGCGTAGACCAATGTCAAATGATCGCTGCCCGAAGGGTAGGCAATGGCCATGTTGTAGGTGTCATTACCGGATTCAAGGGTCCACTGCCCGGTGGCGAAGTTGTAACGCGCCCCACTGCTATAGCCGGCGACGTTTCCGACGCCATTTGCCGATGCCGCAGCCTCGACCGGATCCTGCACCGTTTGCAAGACCAGGCGCTGCCCGGCCCAGTAGCCGCCGCCATAACCTGGATTGCCGGCAATCAGCGGGCTGTTGGCCCCGCAAACCTCTGGGGTGCAGACAATGACGCCGCCGGTGACGTTGCCATTGGCATCGACTAATGCCCAACCGGCGTGCTCGCCCGGGCACAGACCGCGACCGGTGACACACCCTGGGTCAGGGTTTGGCACCGTGGGGCAGCCCCTCGTCCACGATCCGTAAACCGTCGGGCACGGCTCACCGTAGGAGTTCGTGGTCTGGGTCGGGGTGGTGTGGACGGCCAAGATTTCGTGCGGCAACGGCGTGCTTGCCGATGGGGTCGGTGTCGGTGTTGGTGTGGGCGTTGGCGTAGCACTGGGCGCCGGCTCGCTACTAGCACTCGGCGTGGGGGTAGGTGTTGGGTCATCAACAACCGCGAACGCCGGCATCGCCAACGCGAAACTGTAAATACCAATTAGTAGTGATCCGGCAAATAGGCGCTTATTAGCGGGAGCAATTGTCATGGCCTTACCCCTTGATTCATTGCCCATGATGGGTACGTCGATTTCAGGATACGCCCGGCAAACCGCTTTGGCCAACCAGCCGCTTCTTGGGTGCTATGCACCACAAAGATATGCCACACCACTGACAATGGTGACGTACGTACAAATATGGGCAGTGCGACGACCCCCGGGCCGATCACGAAGGTGAAGTTGACGAATACGACGCCGAAGGCGCCGAAGATGAGAATTGGAACGAGGGCGAGTACCAATCCGAGGATGGGGAACTGCATGAAGTACTTATTCGACTTCAGGAGCGTCCAGCACTTCTTGCTTAGGAGTTTGCCGTCACTTCGCCTGCTCGTGGGCTAATTACAGAAGTGTAGGAAAACTGGTATTGGCAATTCACGCAACACGCAGGACGGCGGGCAGCAGTTGTCCAGAACCCGTGGGCCAGGAGGTGGGGTCGGCTCCGAGCTCGGAGAGCAGATCGATCTGCATGAGGCACCAAGGTGACAGCGCCAAGGCCCCGCTCTTGGCATCGCGCACCACCTCAGCCCACGGCAGCCACCTGGTGTCTTCGACCTCGGTCGGGTCGGGCGCGAGCGCGGTGCCCCGCTCCACCACGGCCATCAACACCGGACACATTTCATTTTCGATCAGCCCGTTCATTTCCGCCCGGTATTGAAACGTCGGCAGGATCAGCCGCGGATCAGTGATCTGGAGGCCAAGTTCGTCGAGGCAGCGACGCATGGCGGCCGCGGTCACGCTCTCATCGGGGCCCGGGTGCCCGCAGACTGAGTTTGTCCACAGCCCGGGGAATGTCGACTTCGATAGTGCGCGTTGACTGAGCAGGAGCCGGTTATCAGTATCGAAGACATAGCAGGAGAAAGCCAGGTGCAGGGGAGTGTCGCCGTGGTGCACGAGGGATTTATCCAAGGTGCCGGCTGCGGCCCCGTCAGAATCCAGCAGTACCACCAACTCGGGGTTTGCCATGGCGCAATGATAATCCGAATTAGACCGGGTTGAGACTGAGCCTAGAAGTTAGGTGCTAGCCGCACCCTAGCTTGCCACGCAGGGCAGGGCCCCCTGCTGGTTTCCGATACCACCTTTATAGGTTGGCTCGAAAATCTTCAGGGCGGACGCCGTTGGTGCCGCAAAGACCACCGGGTACGGCCCCTTGCCCACACTCTCCGGGAACCCGGTAATCCGCACGCGGCCTACCCGCAAGTCAATTGTCGCGTCACCGGAGGCCACGCCGGCCCAGCAGCCGGATGCCTTCTTGGAGTCAAGTGCCTGCGCCCGGGTTGGCGTACTGCCCACCGCTGCACCTTTATATTGCAGGACGATGTTCTGCAGGCCGTTTTGCTGGACGGCCCAGGGCGCGCTGAAGTTAAAGCTCATGCCTTGGTGTTAGCGGTTGGCACCGTCGCGGTAGCAACGCCATTGACGATGGTGACGGGGTCGCCCTGCCAGGGCTCAGCACTCGTATCAACCCATTGGACGGGCGTGATGGTGCAGCCATTGCAGCCGGTCACGTTGAAGGTGATGGTGGTGGTGCCCGCGGCCGCGGCGGCTGGAGCTAGCACTACCCCAGCGGCTAATGTCACGGACGTCAGGCCTAGGGCCAAGATTTTGGTTCGCATTGCCGAACCGGAGCAACTTCGGGCCAGATAGCCAAAACCCCCAGATAACCAAAAATCACTGGAACCTAGACTGAAGAGGACAGAAGGAGCACCAGATGCCAAGTTATGACGTTATGCAGCCCGCTGCACCAGTCATTGGGATTCTGCTTCGAAGGTGAATAGCAAAGGCTCCCTCCTGATCTAGAACGGGTGGGGCCGCGGAGTTTGGGGGAGCCGGCAGATGCCTGGATTAGTTAGTGGTCCGGAGTATGTGATTTTCCTGCTCGGCCTAGTGGCGAGCATTATTTATGGGGTGGTGGCCACATCTGGCATTACGTCAAGCGCAAGAAATGACCGGTAGGTCAGTAAGTGTCGGGACATGCGGTGAAGAGGTGGCCTAGGCCACCGCACCGACCTTTAGGCGAATCTAAGGCTCAAGTGACATCACCTAGATGTCATTTCGACGCCTTGATCCTCTTCAGCCGGTTTTTTGGGACCGGTCAACTTCGACCACCACGAGGAGAGTTTGTCCTTGATCCTGCTGCCGAATCCCTTGGCTGAATCCATGGCGTCAACGGCAGTCTTGCGGTGATTAAGTGCCTTGGTCTTAAGGTCATCGACAGCGTGTGAAGCCTTGGTCTTAGCTTGGTGCTTCCCTGAGCTCTGCAACCCCTTAAGCAAGCCGGTGATGCCGCCATCTTTATAGCTTTCACCGGCGACCGGGGCGGGGTCTAGTTCAGCGCCGGACTCCTTCCAGCCAACGCCGCCCTCACCTGTTGGCTGGCCACGCCACCGAATACCGCGATGCAAGATGCTGCCGGCCTGGGTCTGGGCGGTGCCCGCTGCGCGCTCTTCCGCACTACCGCCATCTAGGTGTTTGTCAAAGGCATCTGCTTGATCTTGCTTATTGCCACCCAGCCATTCGAAAGGTTTTGAAAGAACT
>SYJA01000091.1 GCA_005798555.1 Actinomycetota bacterium | reverse complement strand
TGACGGTTGCGCTGATTTACCGACCATGACTTTTCCTCTTGAGACGGCAAACGCCCTCGGCACCGCCCTGACGGTCACCACAGGTGCCGTTCAGGGGTCCGGTGCATATTGCGATAGCCGCAATTGTCAAGCCAAACCAATTCTGCGTAAGTCTGATGTTCTTCACCTCAATGCGGGCGCCAATCACGGGCAACGCGTCGTGGTGGCCGGGCAATTATTTAGGGAACGCTGATCTACGGCCGGCCCTCTGTACGCGCAGCAACCGGGGTTCTTGGAGCAGCGGTCCTCGCGCAGGTAAGCATCTCGGCTTTCCAGCAAGGCCTGCCTGCCCTCGGGCCAATCCTTCAGAACACATTTGAACTTGACACCATGTCAACCGGTGTCCTTCTCGGAATAGGAAGTCTCGGCACGGCTGCGGCGGTCCTGATTTGGGGCCGACTTACCGACCTCACCACGGATCGACTTATTGCCACGTCTGGCCTACTCCTCGCCGCTACCTCTCTAGGATTTGCCGGATTTGCTGCGCATGTGGCCTCGCTGCCTGCTCTGTTGATCGGACTATTGGCTACCGGTATTTTCGCTGCCGCTCCGACGGTCGCACTCACCAAAAGCATTGTTCTTGCATTCACATCCAGTCGACGCATGGGTTTAGCCTTTGGTATCCGACAGGCCGCCGTCCCATTAGGTGCAACTGCTGCGGCCATCGTCCTACCACTTATTGCATTGCGTTGGGGTCTCGCAGCGTCTCTTTGGGTACTTACTACAGTTATTTTCATTGCCGCACTTGGCGTCTTTAGGGCAGTGCATAGTGAGCGCCAAACAATTCATCGAGCACCCTTGGGGCCAACCCCGTGGGCGCAAATTGCCCCGATGCTTATTGCGAGTGCTTTGTACACAACAACACAAATTGGGATTGTGTCACTGCTGACCTTGTACCTCGTGAACGCTCGAGGGTGGTCGACGCCCGCGGCAGCAACTGTCTTCGCGGGGGTAATGACAGCCACTATTTTTCTTCGGGTCTTGGTCGGACTTGCTGCCGATAGGTGGGAGCACCGGCGCTTGCGGATGTTTAAAACTAGCGGCTTGGTGACAGCAGCTCTTCTAATTCTCGCGGCTCTCACGAACCCGGCTCCCGTCACAGGGATCGTCATAGTCATCGCCGGCGTCATCGGCATGGGGTGGAACGCTTTGGCTTTCACCCTGACCGTCTCCCTCGTTCCGCACGCGCGGGTAGGCACTAGCCAGGGCGTGCTGAATGCGTCAATCTTTGTCGCCTGGGGCCTGTCTCCAATAATTACTGGATTTCTGGTTCAGGCATTTTCTTGGTCGCTGGCGTGGATCGTACTCGCCCTCTTGGCCATTCTCGGAGCCGTCTTAGCCCGGACCCACAGTTTTGCGAAACCTGTATTATGAAAACTCTCGATAGCCGCGGTCTTCGTTGTCGGTGCACAATTTTCCGTGTTGTGCGCGAAATTAGGCATTGGAAGGCTGCCGAAAAACGAGAGTTTGATCTTCCCACTAGGCAGGTAGGGGCATTATGAAACCACTCGATGGGATCCGTATCTTGTCGTTGGAGCAGTACGGCGCCGGTCCATTTGCAACTTTGCAATTGGCGGATCTCGGTGCAGAGGTAATCAAGATTGAGGACCCGTCGGTGCGCGGTGATGTCGGCCGTCACGTACCGCCTTACCAATCCGGCGATACCTCCCTGTTCTTCGAGACTTTCAACCGCAATAAGAAGAGCCTGGTCCTTGATCTCAATTCAAGGGAGGGCCGTGAGGTATTCGATGATCTTGTTCGGGTCAGCGATGCAGTGTTCTCCAATCTTCGTGGCGATGTCCCAGAAAAACTTGGAATCACCTACGGTGCCCTAAAGCACATCAATCCGGCGATCGTGTGCTGTTCGCTTTCCGGCTACGGCATGACCGGTCCGCGCGCTAAAGATCCCGGTTACGACTACATGCTTCAGGCGCTTAGCGGCTGGATGTCACTTACCGGAGACCCCGGAGGTGCACCGACAAAAACAGGTCTCTCTCTGGTGGACTTTTCGGGCGGACTCGTCGCCTCGGGCGCTATCCTCGCCGGTGTCATCGCAGCCCGCCGCGACAAAGTCGGAATGGATTGCGATTTGAGCTTGTATGACACAGCAATCGGGATGTTGACCTACGTGGCTACCTGGCACCTGAGCGCCGGATACGAACCGCAGCGGACCCTCAATAGCGCTCATCCATCTCTGGTGCCGTTTCAGGCTTTCAAGGCTTCTGATGGTTGGTTCGTTGTTGGCTGTGCCAAAGAGAAGTTCTGGGTACGGCTCGCCCAGGCCATTAACCGCCCCGAGTTGTCCATCGATCCACGATTTGACTCTTTTGAAAATAGGAACATCAATTCAATTGAACTCCTCCGGATCCTTGACGAAGTTTTCGCATCGCGCACCGTTGCGGAATGGGTTGGAGATCTCCGTGCTGCCACCGTGCCTTGTGGGGCGGTGCAATCCGTGAAAGAAGCCCTTACTGACTCACACACGATTGAGCGTGGCCTTATTGTTGAAACCTACGCGGCTGGCCTCGGTGACGTCCGCTCTGTTGCCTCCGCCATGCGAGTGGGTGAACCCCCTACCTCACACCGACCTGCACCGCTACTTGACGAACATCGCGAGGAAATCTTCGCCAACATTTTGGGTTACGACCAAGAACGCATCGCCCAACTCTCCCCGGCCACCGATCTCACTCGTACTTAAGAATCGCGCCCCAAGAATCCGGGCATCGATAGGAGATATTGAAATGGACTTTGAGCTCAGCGACGAGCAGGTTGCCTTTCAGCGAACCATGCGAGAGTTTGTTGTAAAGGAGATCAAACCTGTCGCGAACGAGATGGAGCGTAGCGGGGAGTATCCGACTGCGATCATCAACAAGCTCAAAGATATGGGCCTATTCGGTATGACGATCCCAGAGGAGTACGGCGGCCTAAATCTCGACGCCGTGTCCTTTGCCATCGTCTTCGAAGAACTTGCCCGAGGTTGGATGGGGATCGCTGGCACTCTCGGCAGCCACTCCCTTTCCTGCTGGATGATTGCACAATTCGGCACCGATCAGCAAAAGACCAACTACCTGCCTACTCTGGCCACCGGGGAGCGTCGAACCGGAATCGGACTAACCGAACCCGACGCTGGTTCAGACCTTCAGGGGATTCGGACCACCGCCTTCCGCGAGGGCGATAGTTACGTGGTTAATGGCCGCAAGACCTGGATAACTAATGCGCGCCATGCAGATCCCCTGCCGGTTTTGGTTAAAACGGACCCTGGTGCCGAACCCCGGCACCTCGGCATCAGCGTGCTACTCGTTGACGCGGGTACACCTGGCTTCGAGATTCTGAAAGATATCGGCAAGTTGGGCTATAAAGGTCCGGAGTCCTGCGAGGTGCTTCTCAACAACGTCCGCGTGCCCGTGCAGAATCTGCTGGGCGGAGTTGAAGGCTGTGGAATGAAGCAGGTCCTCCCAGCGCTGGAATCTGGTCGGATCAACATTGCCGCGCGGGCTGTCGGTATTGCCCAAGCCGCCTACGATGCCGCTCTAATTTACTCCCGCCAACGAACCGCCTTCGGCAAACCAATTAGTGAATTTCAAGCAATTCAACTCAAACTGGCTGATATGGCAACGAACGTGCAAGCCGCCCGACTGTTGACCTACTGGGCTGCCTCAGAACAGGCTGCCGGTAAGCGTGCTGACATGCATTCGGGGATGGCAAAGTACTTTGCTTCTGAGGTGGCTATCAATTCATCTCTTGAAGCGATGCGAATTCACGGTGGGTACGGCTACTCGACGGAGTACGAGGTGGAGCGCCTATACCGCGATGCCCCGTTGATGGCCATTGGGGAGGGAACCAACGACATCCTGCGAATGATCATCGCCAAGTCGCTAATCTCCGGGCGCGATACCATCGGCTAGTTCCACCAGATGACCTGTTCGTGCTCAGCTGCCAAAACGCTTCGGCCAGCGATCCCATCGTGGTCAATTGCGCCGGGCACTTAAGCCTTCGATGGCCTTGGCTAACTGCAGCACCGAGAAATCCGGCATGAATTTGGCTACGACCGTTTGGACCGCCGCGTTGCCCAATTGCCTCCTCAACCGTGGCTCTGCGAGTAGCTTGGCGATAGACCTACCTGTTTCCTGGGGGTCATCCGCATTGACTAGGACTCCATTGGTCCCATCTTGTATCTGATCAACTATGCCTCCGACTGCTGAAGCGACCACCGGGCGCCTCTTAAACATGGCCTCTGTCACGGTCAGACCGAAACCCTCCTTTAGACTTTTTTGGACCACCACGGCCGCGTGACGTTGCAGTGCATTCACCATAATGGCATTGGCCTGCGTGTCATTCATCGGCAGGCAAACGATCGAGATTCGTGCACGTTTCGTCTCCCCAAGCTCGCGCCATTGCTCAACCACCGCATTGAATACATCAAGGCCTTCGGGGTCATCGGCGACTGACGTTACGTCAGGCCCGGCAAGGACTAGGTGCGCAGATTCGCATCCAGTCTCATTCGCAAAAGCATTAAGGACGCCCGGCATATCTTTCAGGGGATCCCATCGTGATACCTGCAGGACCAATGGTGTCGTCGGAGCAGGGGCAACTCCCTGGCGCGTAATTGAAGCCGAACCTGCAACCCTTGTCCTTGAATAACCGTTCCGAGTTGATGCTCGATCCTGAAATGGTTTCCCACTTAGAATCCCGATCTGCTGCAGCGTTGCCGTTGAATAATCCGCACTGAGATATCGATTCTTTGCAGAATACGGGTCAAGAGAGGGTTTTATGATGCTCAGCCGCGTTTTTGGCACCCAAGTGGGGACATAGTCTTCCCGAGAAAAAATATACCAATCTACGTGCGGCTCAAGAACAGTGCGCAAGAAGTTCCATGCCTGTGTGGAGTAGTCATTCACCTGGCTTACGCCAATATGACAGCGCCAGACCACGGGTTGCCCCCGATCCGCCAGCCACTTGGCAAACGGTGCCGGCTGCGGGTCGTGCAGAACTACGACGTCAGACTGGCGAAACATCGCCCTCGCCTCAAACCTGTTAACTTCGAGCATCTGCTGCATCACCGCGTGTTCCGATTCTCCAAGTGGACCACCGTCACCGATTTCCCCATGAAGTCGATGGTGCAGACGCTTGGTGACGGTGAAAAACTCTAGGTGACCCTCAAGGACGAACCACCTGCTGTCCTGCGCGGCTTGCCCTGCGTACCCGAGGAGTCCGGGCAGCATCTCGGCTACGCCACCACCTTCGGCGGTCGAGTTCACGTGCACAATGCGTCGACCACCAAGGATCTCGACGATTTCAAGGCCAGCTGCCGCAATTCGCGCCACCCGTTCTGATCCGATAATCGGGGTCAAAATCTTTGGCGGACGAACAGGAACTCTCACCTCAAACAATCCACACACCCTCACGAAGTCAAAACAAGTACAGAGCAGAAATATATCGTCGAGTGTGCAGCCTGTGACCGGGCCCTATTCGTCAAGCCACTACCTGGGACCAGCAACTTGCTCTCTTTGTGCCGGTCTTCGGAGAATCGACTAGGCCGAAAACCGACTGCCGAGCTAGCGCCGGATGCCCGACCACTATCTAACGGCCTTGCGGTCCAGCGGACAGCCCCGTCGAAGCGACTTCCTGACGGCGATTGGTGAGGCTAGTGCGTACCGGCAGCTTGCTGGGATCAGGCAGTCCGTGCGCCCCATGTTGACACCCATGCACCTAATTGGTGTCTCGGCCAGACAATCCCCTTTCGGAGCCAAGGCGACGCGGCCGGCGGCGATGGCAGTGGAGTTCGTCCATTCTTCACACGACTGTCAGCACTAGATAAACCCACGGACGCCTAGGAATCAGATCATGGCCTTACTTCCCCAACAAACTGTCCGCGCAGAGAGAGCAGATCCACGACTATTGCTGGGGAGACATCATGAATAATGCGGATATGCATGGGGCGCAAAGCTTTCGCATCTACTCGCCGGCTAGGCCACGGGAGCGGCACTTGACCAGCCTCGGACTAGTGCCCGACAACCTGCGCGTTGGGTTTAACGCGATCACCCCAACGCGGGATGAGACGCGCGACAATTGCACCGATGAGCGCTGCGGGCACCAGCGTCAAGGAGCCCATCAGCAGTCCGAGCACGACACCTAGAATGATCACGATCGGCCATTTCAGCGGTGCCGTGGCTATTAGCGATGCGATGACGCCGACGACGACTGCTGCCGGTACCGAAGGGCCCGAATCACCCATCACAAGGGAGATAAGCAGGCCGACGGCCGCACCAACGAACATCGCTGGGAAGAACGGGCCGCCACGGAATCCAGCACCAAGGGATACGGCATAGGCGATGGCCTTAAAGACGATGATCGCGATCACTGTCGACACCGAAGTCAAGGTAGGCAGCTGAGTGATGAACTCCTCGCCGGAGGTGACGATGAAGGTGATGCTGGCACCGGTTTGATTTTGGACGATAAGTGCACTGGCCCCAACGATTAGGGCAGCAGCAATCAGGATCGGCAGGTGCGGGCCACTTCCCACCACGCGTGCGATCAATGCCGCCACCACGCGAGCTAGGGTGACGATTACCGTGACGATGATGGCGACGGCAATTGCCCAGCCCAGCTGATCTACCTCAATGACCGATGGGATGCCGCCGAGTTTAAGGCTGCCAGAGAGGATCGGGGCGACGAACAATGCCAAGATCGCACCGAGCGCACCGAACCCGACGACCTGCTTTTGACCCTTGGCATCACTGCAGTGCATCCACTTGGTAACAAGACCACCGATCATCGATCCGGTTGCGACCAGTGCCACCTCCGGGCCGAGCACGATGCCACCCCAGAGCGAGGCGACAATCGCCAAGATCACCCCGACGTACTCCTTTGGAGTAATACTGCTGACCTTGATGCCGCCTATTGGCGAGTGGCCGGCATCACCCACGAACTTACGGATCACAAACACCAACACGGCCGAGACAAGTAGGAGCCCAATGACGTACCAGGCCGGAGTGGACGTCCAGGTTTCGGGGATGGTCTCCCACATCAAAATTATTCCCGCGTTGACGATCTCCAAGACGAAGTAGCCGAGAATCAGGCTGATGGCTGCTGCGAGCAGCATCGCCGGGATTGGGCGGCGAGCGTTGGACTCAGTCATATGAGTATCCCACCATAAAGGTTGCAATTGAATGAGCACTGGATGCTCGTGCCGCGTGCTTGCCGGTGACGGTGAACGCCTTGGGAAGTAGCATCCGCCAGCCACTCTCCTGAAACCGCGGGGTAACTCCCCTGGTCGGGCCCCATTAAAACCCTTATCCGTCGAGCTCCCAGACTCTAACCCCGCCGATGATGCCGGCTGAGTTTGAGATGATCGTCGCCTTGGGGCCAAAGTCTGAATCCTTGAGCAGCCTGGCGTTGCCGCCGCCGATATAAATGTGATCGAACCAGATCATCTCGGCGAAGATCTCAACACACGCTTGGACCCTATTGGTCCATTCCTCGTTCCCGATTCTCTTCAGTTCAACATTGCCAAGTGCTTTGTCGATAGTCAACTTCCTGGAGAATCTGCCATGTGATAGCTCCAGATGCGGTAGCAGCTTTGAGTTGTAGAACAGTGCGGTACCAACACCCGTCCCGAGGGTTATCACAAATTCCAGGCCACCGCCCTCGACCACCGCGCAGCCTTGCATGTCGGCGTCATTGACCACCTTGGTGGGCACCTCGAAGGTCTTGGCCAAGGTGCCGCCCAGATCAAAGCCCGCCCATGCCGCAGTCAATTCCGGATCCGGATCACCGTCGTATTCACGACGCGACAGCGACGGGACTTCGACCACCCGGCCGCCGCGGACCAAACCGGGGAAGCCAACCGAGGCCCGCTGCACATCGTGCATCCCGCTGACAACCTGCTCGATGGCCCGCACCAAGGTTGCCGGCGGGCACGGGTAAGGGGTATCCAGCCGAACTCGATCAACCACCATCTCGCCCTGCGGATTGAGCACGGAGGCTTTGATCCCTGATCCACCGATATCAACGGCCAAGGTGCGAACAGTCACCGGCCAGGTGGTCTCGGTCTGATTACTCATTGCATTCATTGCCTGCCGTTTCGCTAGATCTAGTTCGAGCACCACACTGCGAAGTCAGCTGCCCTCGGCACGATCGCCCAGCCGCGCGTTCGCGGCCCCGTCGCCTGCCGTCCCTGCTCCCACAGTACCGAGCCGATGACTACACCGTTTTCGGTAACCAAGCCAACACGCTGTCCGGCCGGGCAGGCGCTGGTTGCCCGCTCCACCACCAGCAACTGCTGATCTGACTCACCCGGCAGCGCCTCGATAGTGGTGTCCGCGACTTCAACCCAATCTGAGGGTACCGGACGGTCCAGGAGCCCTAGGTCGATGCCAATTGCGAACGGGTGGTTCTGGTCGGGCGGCGAGAGATCCTCGGGCGTCCAAGGTGAGGGCTCGGGTGCGGCGGAGTAGACCCAGGGCGTCAACACCCCCCCGAAAGCAATGGTGGTGAACACCGGCCCGCGCGGCAGGTCCTGGCCGAGATTGGCCGACAGCGCCAATTCTTTCGCCGTGGTAGCGCGCGCGGTGTCGATAACGCTCTGCGCGATCTGCCCGGTGGACCTTGGCTTGGTCACTGTCTTCGCCGCTACCTGCCCCGGTTCCTTGATCAGCAACGGCACGTGCGCCACTTCGGTCCAGCGCTGCTGCTCGGTATCACCCATGCGACGATCATTTGCTCCGGTGATTCCGGCGCCATGATCTGCGGTGATAATGATCATGGTGTTCTCGAACAAGCCATCGGCTTTTAAAGTCTCGAGCAACTCACCAAGTTGCCGGTCGAAGTCAACCGCCGAATTCGCATACAGCCTTCGTTCCATCGACTGCAGCTCGGGTGATGAATAAAGCCCATCCTCGTCACTGCCGACCATGTGGGCACCTTCAACAACCGGCAGCCGCGCCGGGTAGATCTCCCTACCCTCGCGATCGACGGACCAAGGCGCATGGGTGCGAATGCTGTGCCATAAAGCGAATACCGGATTGCTGCTGTTAGCGGCCTGCGCCCGATCAATGCCGGTGATCACCTTTTGAACAGAATTGCCCTGGGCACTGTCGCCGAATTCGTCGCCGCCACTCCAGAAATCCCGCCACTTGCCATCAAGGGACGGAAATGCCGTCGAGAAGGGTGGCGCGAGGGCACTGCGGCCGGCTACGGCAACCGCATCCTTTGCGAAATTCAAATACCGGATAACAATATTTGAATCCTGGTCCGAACCAGCACTGGCGCACTCGGTGGTATCGCACTCAAACTGGTAAATAGGTGACTCCATCACCACCGAGTACTTAGCCGCCAGACTAGGCACGATGCCGATGCCACTGCGCACCTTCGCCATCCGCGCAGGTCCCGCACCTGCCACATCCGAGATCCCGGTGAGCTGTGACGGCACCGCGTAGTCGGTGTAATTAGCCGCCGCGTACGCATTGGTATAGGTGGTTGACGACTCCTGCAATTGTGCAAGGTTGGGGAGTTCCTTACGCACTTTGCCCTGCTCATCAAAAGCGAGCGGATACTGCAGCTCGTCGGAGATCACCCAGACGATGTTGGGCCGAGAGGTCGTTTCTTCAAAGGCTAGCGCGGCGGCGGACGCGTCACTGCCAACCGTCAGGCTCATGACCACCGGAAAAACCGCGGCAATAGCCGCGAATACCACTAAGACCGTGCCCATCATGATGCGGCGCGAGAGCTGGGTCAGTAGCGCGGCGACAACCAACCCGATAACCGGGCCGAGCAGCGGGGCACTCGCACCTAGCAGCCGCGACCCCAGGTTACCCGCGAGGAACCAAATTGTGGCGAACATCAAGGCCGAGGTGGCCACATCGAAAGCCTGCGGTGTTGCGCGCCGTCTAATGAGCGTCAAAATCGCGATGAGCAGCATCCAGATTCCCACAATGAAGACCGTGAGCACCACAACCCAGGTGATCGGCGAGACACTATGGGCCGCGAAGAAAACCGCGTTGCTCGCGATCTTCTCGTTTGCCGGAATGACCACTACTAGGGTAACTGGCGCCACCACCCAAGCCGCGATATCACGCGGGCTGTAGTTGCGGCGGGTTCCGACCAGTCGGGCGAAAGATTGTCGTGCGCTGATCACGAAATCTTCACCTGATTCCAGGCGTTTACGACCACTCGAGTGGGTGACGTCGTGCCAGCAACCTCGACGAACTCAAATCTGGCCCGAAGCTCCCCAAGAAGCACCTCGGTCGAGTAGGCACCCTGCCAGTTCGGGATCTGCGAGAGCAGGATCCTCACTTTCGCATCCTCTTCATTCGCGAACTCGATCTGCACCGGTGCGCCAAAGCGCGCGAGGGCGTCTACCGCAAATCCCATCGGGGTGCCTTGGGTGATTACCACGTGATGGAGAACCGCCTGGCAGGTGACGGCGGTGGGGTGGACTCGACTGGTGAAAGCTCCGAACTCGGCGTCGAGCAGCCCCGCGGCCGGCATCAAGTTGGTGATGTCACCGAGCACCGGCGTGACCTTGCCCACCAAGTCAGCGGTGGTCGAGATGCCTGCGTAGAGGACATCTAGCGCACCAGCATCTGCATCGAGGACGACAACTTTCGCACCAGTGGTTCGGACCAAGTGCGCTGCGGTGAGGCCGTCATTGCCTCCGACGTCCAGCACCAGATCCCCGCGACCCGGGGCAGCGTTGACGAAGTCGGCCGCGAAATCAGACTTGCGCACCAGATCTTCGCTCCCGTAGTGCGCCCGCGTTCCGTAATCGACCCAGGTGGTGCTGTGCTCGGTACCGTGCAATTTCCCTACCTGTTTCATCAGCCTGCGGGTCAATCCCAAGGTCGCCTTCAGCGCTAGGTCCTTATTTCGCGCCGCACGCTCAGCAAACTTGGTTTCACTCGGGGCATTGGCTGCCACCGGTCGCGTCGTCGCTTGCAGCAGCCGCAGAGACATGCTCCGGCGCTTAGCCTTGGGTAGTAGCTGCCGAGCCGCATCGGACTTCAATCCCCGGTGCCTTGATAACTCCCAGGCATCCGCCGCCGTTACGTGAGCCCCCGAACCAACGGCTAGCGGGTTGATGAAGTTCTCGATGAATTGGCGCGAGGCATTCCACGATGGATTGGGTCGCCAGACTTCAATGGACCCAATGTCAATAAAGATCGGCTGCATTCCGATGAACTGCACATTGAACGCCGAGGCGTCCTTCAGGTCCAGGCCAATCTCGAGCAGCTGCATGCGAAGAGTCAAGGTCAACCGGGCCGCGGCTTCCAGCATGGAGTTAGGCCACTCCCACGGATAGGTAATCAGCGGAACAGCGGCAACGGCAAACACGCAGGCGCCAGGCTGCGGGCTTCGCCCGGACGCCACCGCATAGGCGCCAATAACCTCGCGTGTCACCTCGGCGGTCACCGGGTCGTAGGCGACGATGGAACCGGCACTGACCAATTGCGAATACCGGGATGAAGCACGAAGGCGGGTCAAGGCCTCGCTAGACGAAGGCCCGGCGACCCGGTACCAGCAACCCCCGTGCCGATACGCGGCATTCTCAGGGTCCCGAAAACTCGCCGACCCCGTGGGTGCCGCGGGCACTACTCGGAGGGAGTGCTGTCGGGAGTCAGTTCGGTCGTCTTGGCACCGCGGCCCCGAAGGTCGGCGAATTTAGAGCGCAGGAAGAACCAGGTGCCGGCGGCGCCACTGGCGATTGCCGCCAAGAGGTACGAACCAGTTCCGGCATCTAGGTAGCCGACGATCCTCAGCATTTACCCACCTCGTATTGGCCAACCACATTCAAACACACCCTAACCCCCGAGGATACAGGACGTTGCGATGCTGGGTACATCCGGTTGACAAGACCTGAACAGGGGTTGCGTCCCAAAAAATCGGCGCGTTTGAGTTGGGCTTTCAATTGTGATGGTTGCCCGAACCGGCGGCGCTTTAGCTATTGATCAAGTTGCGCTGTCGGGGTTTGCTGCGCAAGCAGCGACTGGACTTCACCAGCCTGATAGCGCCGGTGCCCCCCGAGGGTGCGAATGCAACTGAGCTTGCCGGCTTTCGCCCAACGCGTGACCGTCTTTGGATCAACGCGAAACAAAGCTGCCACCTCTGCTGGCGTGAGCAACTGCTCGGGCTCCGGGCTCCGTCCGGCCATGCGCACCTCCCGATTTGCCCGCCTCCCGGCTAACCTGACGGGATCGAACGGCTCTACTGTTCCACCGACCCACCAATGCAGCAAGCAAAAACCGGTAATTCGACCCGGTCCCTCGAGATCCCTGCTAAAGCCCCGGAAAGGTGGCCATGACCAGCACCGATTTAGCAGGTCCCTGGGCGGATTTCGACGGGCACGAGCAGGTCGTTGTCGCCTACGACGCGGCCAGTGGCATGCAGGCGGTGATCGCGGTGCACTCCACCGTGCTCGGCCCGGCGCTCGGTGGGGTCCGGATGTCGATATATGCCGACCGAACCGAGCCGGCGACCGCCGCTCACCAAGATGCCCTGCGGCTGTCGCGAGCGATGACCTACAAGAACGCCCTCGCCGGCCTCGATCATGGTGGCGGTAAAGGCGTCATCTTCGGTGATCCGGGGAATAAGTCGGTCGAGGTGCTGCACGCATTTGGCCGACTGGTCACTTCACTGGGTGGTCGTTACATCACCGCCGGTGACGTCGGCATGAGCGTCGCGGACATGGACACCATCGGCCAGACCTGCCCTTGGACCACCGGCCGGTCGCCGTCGAGCGGTGGCGTTGGCGACAGCGGAATCTTGACCGCGGTCGGCGTCTGGCAGGCCATGCGCGCCGCGGCCGGGCAGGTCTGGGGCACCTGCGACCTAGCCGGGCGCCGGGTCGGGGTGGTCGGTGCCGGCAAAGTCGGTAGCCGGCTGGTCGGCCACTTAATCGACGAGGGCGCCATTGTCTTCGTGGTCGATCCTGCGTCGGCCACCTTGGCCGCCCTGTTCAAGCAATACCCGCAGGTTCAAGTCTTAGAGTCAACCGCGGCGCTCCTCGGCGCCGACCTAGATGTGCTCTCCCCGAATGCCATGGGCGGGTTCTTAACAATGGAGCTAGCCGAGCACCTGAGCGTGCCGCTGATCTGCGGTGGGGCCAATAACCAGTTGGCCAGCCCCGAGGTCGCGGGCGTGCTGGCCGCCCGGGGGGTGCTCTACGCCCCGGATTTCATGGTCAACTGCGGGGGCGTGATCCAAGTTGCCGAAGAGCTCACCGGCTGTGATCTGGAGCGGGCCCGGGCCAAGGTCATGCAGGTTTTCACCACTACCGAAAAAGTGCTGGTCCGGGCCCAGGGCACCGGCTGCACCCCGGTGGCCGCCGCGGAGGCCCTCGCTGAGGACCGAATCGCTGGCCGCGGTTAATGCCCGCCAAGGCGGACCGGTACTGTAGGTGCACGCGTGGCGGCCCGGGTTATACCCGGCCGCAGACGCAATTTCCATCCACACGACTGGGGCGATAGTCCCGGATGAGGGGGTCGAGCCATGGGGCGCGGCCGGGCAAAAGCCAAGCAGACCAAGGTTGCCCGTGAGTTGAAGTACGGCGGGCCACAGACCGATTTTGATCGGTTGCAAGCAGAGTTGGCAGGCAGTGCGGGCACTCACTCGTCACCGCGCGCCGGTGACGGCGACGCGGCGGATGACGCCCAAGCAGATGACCCGTACGCGAAGTATTACGACGAATCAGCCGACTAACCTCAGCCGGTTTGCTGCTCGCCCACTAGCGTAACCGCACCGCCGCCACCGCCCTTTGCGGGCGAATCACCAATTTCACCATCGCGGCGATCTCGCACCACCCCGCAGACCCAGGCCTTTACTCCGCGTCCGGTCAGTAGCTCAATGGCCCGGCTCGCGGCACCCGCCGGCAAAATTGCGACCATGCCGATACCCATGTTCAAGGTGCGCTCAAGCTCGAGTTGAGCAACCGAGCCCAATTCCCCGATGAGATCGAAGATCGGCAGCGGTGCCCAAGTGGTCCGATCGATCACCGCCGCCAGCTGTGGCGGCAGTACTCGCGCAATATTGGCCGCGAGTCCGCCGCCGGTCACGTGGCTTAATCCGTGCACTGGCACCACGTCAATCAAAGCCAGGATGTCTTGCGCGTAGATTCGGGTCGGCTCCAGTAACTCCTCGCCAACGGTGCGATCAAGTTCAGGTAGATACGCGTTGATGCCCGGGCCCTTGTCACCTAGGAGCACATACCGAGCCAGCGAATAGCCGTTGGAGTGCAGGCCGGATGCGGCCATCGCGACCAGGACATCGCCGGCGACCACGCGATCGGGGCCCAGTAGCAAATCAGCCTCGACCACACCGGTACCGGCGCCGGCCAGGTCGTACTCATCAGGTGCCAGTAAACCCGGGTGCTCGGCTGTCTCACCCCCGAGTAACGCGCAGCCAGCCAGTTGGCAACCGGCTGCAATACCAGACACGATGGCCGCGATCCGCTCCGGGACAACCGATCCGGTGGCGATGTAGTCGGTTAGAAAAAGTGGCTCGGCACCCACGACGACTAAGTCATCCACCACCATCGCTACGAGATCAATACCGATGGTGTCGTGCACGTCCATCGCGCGAGCAACCGCAACCTTGGTGCCAACACCATCCGTCGAGGTAGCAAGTAGAGGCCTGCGGTACTTCGTCAACGCCGAGGCGTCGAAGAGTCCGGCGAACCCACCGAAGTCACCGACGGTCTCCGGCCGCTGCGCCGCCCTTACCGACGCGCGCATCAGTGCAACAGCCCGCTCGCCAGCTTCGACATCAACCCCGGCTGCCGCGTATGAGGCTCCGGTCATGGCCTTTCCAGCGCATCGGCGGCGCCGCCGCCAACCATCGTGCTGACCCCGTCAATATCCAAGGTGCCGTCCAGTGCTCGCCTTTCAATCCCCTCGAACAACTGCTTGCCCAAGAATTGCGCCTCGGGAATTTCAACCGGATAGACCCCGTCGAAGCAGGCGCGGCAGAGTTTCCCCTTGGGTATTGTCGTGGCCGCAATCAGTGCATCAAGGGAAACGTAGCCGAGCGAATCAGCGCCGATCGAACGGCAGATTTGCTCGACGGTGAGCCCATTGGCCACCAGTTCTGACCTACTTGCAAAATCAATCCCGTAGAAGCAGGGCCACTCAACAGGGGGGCTGGAAATTCGCACATGCACCTCCCGGGCCCCCGCTTCACGAAGCATGCGCACCAGTGCGCGCTGCGTATTGCCGCGCACGATGGAGTCGTCGACAACGACGAGTCTTTGCCCGCCGATCACTTCGCGGAGCGGATTCAACTTCAGGCGGATACCGAGTTGACGAATCGACTGCGATGGCTGAATAAAAGTGCGGCCCACATACGCGTTCTTCACTAGGCCTTCGGA
Organism: Actinomycetota bacterium; assembly: GCA_005798555.1. Taxonomy (GTDB): domain Bacteria; phylum Actinomycetota; class Actinomycetes; order S36-B12; family S36-B12. The sequence continues at coordinate 6,683 of SYJA01000091.1, read as the reverse complement.
GAAGGCAATGCCCGACTCCTGCGCATACCCGATGGCGGCGTAGCGACCGGATTCGGGAACCGGAATAACAAGATCGGCGGCTACCGGGTGCTCGCGGGCGAGGATGCGGCCGGTTTCAACTCGGGTCACCTGAATACTGCGGCCCGCAATGGTGGTATCCGGGCGAGCCAGATACACGTATTCGAAAAGGCAGCCTTTGGGGTCGGCTTCGGCAAATCGCTCCGACCGCACCCCTTGATCATCGATGACGAGGATTTCACCCGGTTCAATCTCGCGGACGAACGAGGCTCCGATGATGTCGAGCGCCGCTGTTTCACTCGCCAATACCCAACCGCGCTCGAGTCGGCCAAGGGATAGCGGCCTGATCCCCTGCGGGTCACGTGCGCCATACAGGGCGTCGTCATCCATGAACACGAGGGAGAACGCACCTTTTACGTGCGGGAGTTCCTTCATCGCGGCCGCCATCACACTTAAATCCGGATGCGATGCGAGTAGCGCGGCTAAGACATCGGTATCACTCGATGCCTCTACCCGGGTATCAAGGGGTAGCTCACCTGACTCACGGGATAGCTCGATCAGCCGCCGGCGCAGGGCCGCGATGTTGGTGATGTTGCCGTTATGTCCGAGCGCCAGGTGCCCGGTTGCCGTCGATCGAAATGTCGGCTGCGCGTTCTCCCAGACACTGGCACCGGTAGTCGAGTAACGCGTATGACCGATCGCGACGTGCCCGCGCAGTGAGTCAAGATTGGCCTCGGTGAACACTTGGGAAACTAGGCCCATGTCCTTGTAGACGAGGATTTGACTGCCATCGCTGACAGCCATGCCTGCTGATTCCTGACCCCGGTGCTGCAAGGCGTACAGCCCGAAGTAGGTGAGCTTGGCGACTTCGTCACCCGGTGCCCAGACACCGAAGACGCCGCACGCATCCTGGGGCCCCTTTTCACCCGGGAGGAGGTCATGTGAAAGGAGTCCATCACCGCGAGCCACCATCTCAGCCTACGCGATTTTGTTGTCCGCCCTCACCGTAGGCGCGTAACTATTCGAGGGACAGTTTCACTTCATCGAACAGGGGCAGCCGCGATGACAGATCCGATCCCTCACCACTGGCGCGAACTAGGTTCGCGGCCCGGGTCCACTCCTTGGCACCGACGCACAACTCCAGCCAAGTGCGTGCATCAGTTTCCACCACGGCCGATGGTGTGCCCCGTCGATGCGTGCGCCCGGGGATAGCCTGGACCGCGGCATAAGGCGGGATTCGAACTTCCACACTGCGCCCCGGTGCGGCTGCAACCAACGCGGCCAGTGCCGCTTTCACCGCGGCCTTAACCTGATCCGCAGCCGGCTCCTCCCCACGAGCAAATACCGCCAGCACCTCGATGATTGATGTCGGGGTGGCCACCATCGAGCTAGCCGAAAAGTTCCGGCAGGGTGCGCTCGTGCTCGCGCCTTAGGTCGTCTAACGAGACACAGAAGAGGTCGGCGAAGTCCAGTTCCGGTGCTGCTGAGACAACTCCTATCTCGACCAGCGGGACACCCTTTTGCCCACACAAGTCAACGAGTCGGCCGGCAGCACTTGGACTCACGACCACCACCGCGCGGGCGGTGGATTCAGCGAACATGAAGACAAATGGCTCCAAGGCCGCTGGCACCATTACGGTCGCACCGGTGCCGGCGCGCAGGGCCATCTCAACCAACACCTGCGCCACCCCGCCGTCCGAGACATCATGTGCCGCCACGAACGACCCGCTCGTTGATCCGGCGACCAAAACCTCCGCCAAGGCGCGCTCGCGATCAAGATCAACCCTGGGTGGTAAGCCACCGAGGTGACCATGCACGTGATTGGCCCATTCACTCCCGCCAAACTCGTCATTGGTGTCACCCAGTAGATAAATCCGATCCCCCGCACCAGTCCATGCCATGGAAGTGCGCGTGGCGACGTCAGCGATGACACCGAGTACACCCACCACCGGTGTCGGCAAGATTGCGATGGCACCGGTTTGGTTGTAGAAGGAGACATTGCCCCCGGTTACCGGAGTGCCTAGTAGCAGGCACCCATCGGCCAGCCCGCGGGTGGCCTCGGCGAACTGCCACATTACTTCTGGATCCTCCGGCGAACCGAAGTTCAGGCAGTTGGTTACGGCGAGCGGCGTGGCACCCGATGCGGCCACATTGCGATAGGCCTCAGCCAAGGCAAGTTGCGCACCCGCGTACGGGTCAAGCTTCGCGAAGCGCCCATTGCAATCGGTAGCAATGGCGACGCCAAGGCCGGTAGCCTCGTCGATGCGGATCATTCCCGCATCCGCCGGCTGCGCCAGCACCGTATTGCCCTGCACATAGCGGTCGTATTGCGAGGTCACCCACGACTTCGAGGCCAAATTCGGCGCGGCCACCATCACTAGCAGGGTCTCCCGCAACTCGGGCCCGGTAACGGGCCGCTCCAGGTGGTCTGTGGTGTCAGCCTGCAGAGCATCCTGCCAGGGCGGCCGGTGGAACGGCCGTTCATAAACCGGGCCCTCATGGGCGACGGTGCGTGGTGGCACATCAACAATTCTTTCGCCATGCCAGTCGACGGTGAGCCGCCCGCTGGCATTTACCTCACCGATTACTACCGCCTCGACATCCCACTTCGCGCAGCGCTCCATGAACTCAGGTAGTCGATCTGGGCGCACAATCGCGCACATGCGTTCCTGCGACTCACTCATCAGGATTTCTTCCGGTGACAGGGTTGCATCGCGCAACAGCACTCGGTCCAGCCAAACGTGCATGCCGCCTTCACCGTTGGACGCCAATTCACTGGTCGCGCAGGAGATGCCCGCGCCGCCAAGATCTTGAATACCTTCGACTAACCCGGCTCGCAGGACTTCAAGGGTGGCCTCGATGAGTAACTTCTCCATGAACGGGTCGCCAACCTGCACACTCGGTCGTTTAGTCGGGCCACCTTCGGAGAATGTCTCCGAGGCAAGAACTGATACTCCGCCAATGCCGTCGCCGCCGGTGCGGGCCCCGTAAAGAACGACCAGATTGCCGACGCCCTTTGCACTGGCGAGGTGGATGTCCTCGTGCTTCATCGCACCCACGCAGAGGGCATTTACCAGAGGGTTGCCAAGATAGGAGGAGTCGAAGACTATTTCGCCACCGATATTCGGCAGGCCCAGGCAATTACCGTAGCCGCCGATCCCAGCCACAATGCCCGGTAGCACCCGCCCGGTGTCTGGCGCGTCGGCCGGCCCAAACCGGAGTGGATCCATGACCGCGAGTGGGCGCGCACCCATCGACATGATGTCGCGGACGATCCCGCCAATACCCGTCGCGGCGCCTTGGTAGGGCTCAACATAGGAAGGATGATTATGGCTTTCGACCTTGAAGGTAACGGCCCACCCAGAGCCGATATCGACAACGCCGGCGTTCTCGCCGATGCCGACCAGGAGGGCGTCTGTCTTCGGCACTTTCTCGCCGAACTGGCGCAGGTGCACCTTCGACGACTTATATGAGCAGTGCTCACTCCACATCACCGAGTACATCGCGAGTTCAGATGAGGTCGGCCGGCGGTGGAGGATGTCGCGGATCTGCTGATACTCGTCGGGCTTTAATCCCAACTCGGCGAAGGGTTGCGGTTGCTCGGGTGAGACTTGGGCCGCGGCTACGGTGTCGATGCTCATGGGCTGACCAATGATTTCAGGACGCTGGTAAAAAACGGTATACCATCTATCGAGGGGCCGGTTAGTGACTCAACCGCGTGCTCCGGGTGCGGCATCAAGCCCACGACGTTGCCACGTTCATTGGTTATCCCTGCGATATCGCGGCGGCTGCCGTTGGGATTGACTTCCAGATACCGCGCAACCACACGGCCTTCGGCTTCGAGTGCATCCAGGGTGCGCTCATCGGCGAGATACCCGCCTTCGCCATTCTTCAACGGGATCACGATCTCCTGGCCGTTAATGAAGCCTGAAGTCCAGGCGGAACTCGTGTTCTCGATGCGCAGGCGCTGGTCCCGACAGATAAAGTGCAATGAGTCATTGCGGGTCAGAGCACCGGGGAGTAACTGCGACTCACAAAGAATCTGGAAGCCGTTGCAGATCCCCAACAACGGCATTCCGGCACTTGCCCGCTCGATTATTGTGCGCATCACCGGCGCAAAGCGGGCGATGGCTCCGCAGCGCAGGTAATCGCCATAGGAGAATCCACCCGGCAGAATCACCGCATCGACGTTACGCAGATCATCATCACCATGCCAAAGGGCAACTGCCTGCCCACCTGCGATGTGAACCGCTCGCGCGGCATCACGATCATCGAGCGAACCAGGGAAGGTAACAACACCAACCCTTACGCTCATACCCGATCCTCGATTACCCGAAGTTTGTAGTCTTCGATCACCGGGTTACTGAGTAATTCGGCGGCCAGTGTTTCGAGTAGCTCAAGGCGCTCCCCTTCGATCACTCCGTCCAGGTCAATGATGAACTGTTTGCCTTGGCGGACGTCAGTGACTCCGGTAAGCCCAAGTCGGCGCAAGGAGCCTTCGACGGCACGGCCTTGCGGATCCAGAATTTCAGGTCTCAGCATGACGTCTACGACGACGCGGGCCACGGGCACTCCATTGCTAGTCGCAGGTTTCAGTTGACCATCCGGGGAAGGACTCAAGTCTATCGGCGTTCGGGGCCGCTCACGGAAGAAGTTCGAATGGAGTTCCGTCCGTGCCTCGCATGACCCCAAAATGCCGGCGATCAAAGGTGCAGACGCGCCGGGTTTGGTATCGCTCTGCGAGTACGACCAAAGACGCATCGGTCACTCCGACCCGCTGGTCGGCGTATTTGTCGATGACGCCCGCGCAGGCTATGAGATCCGCTGCACTCAGCACCGGCAGCTCATATGCACCGCTGGCAATGTCAGCCAGAAAAGCGAGCTCGGTACGAACACCAAATCGCGTCAAGACGAAATAGTCCAATTCGGCAATCACAAATGGGCTTAGGACGAAGCCCTCGCTGTTGGCTGCGAATATTGACGCCACCGCTTCATGGTGCGGGTCGGATGCAACCAGATAGGAAAACATTGCACCCGTATCGAGGATGATCAATTTTCACCAAATCCCTCCATGTGCTCATGGAGATTGGCCCCGGTTACCCCGCCCGTGTCTCCGGAGAAGATTCCACCACGCGGTCGCGGTCGACGGGTTTCCTTATCCACAGCCTGCCGAATGATCTCGGCCTCGGTTACCTGCCGGCGGGCCGCCTCGGCTGCCAACCGGGCCTTGAGTTCATCCGGGAAATACACGGTGGTTCGTCTCATCTGGGTAATTGTGCCATACGTTACGCCATACGTAAAGCGGGGCAGTGTGTACGGTGTGCATATGGGTACCCGGGCCTACGACACCTGGTGGGGATTGACCCTCCGCACCACCACCGGCCTCCACCGGGCCGTCGACAAGTTGAGTGGTGGGCGCCTTTGGCGCCGGTTCCCCGGGGGCCAGCAGGTTATCTGGATCACCACCTTGGGCCGTAAATCTGGGCAGTGGCGTCGCACCCCCTTGCTCGCGGCGGCGCACGAGAGCGCGTGGATTATCACCGGCTCAAATGCTGGGCAGGCGCAAGTACCTGGCTGGGTGTTCAACGTGCGTGCCCACCCCACGGGCTGCGTTGAGGTCGACGGCGCCAAGACCGACTGCACCTTCAGTGAGGTGACCGGGCACCAACGCCAGGTGCTCTATCAAGAGTTAGTGGCGATGTGGTCTGCCTACGCAATGTACGAGCGAAATGCCGGCCGGCAAATCCCGGTCTTCTTGGTGCAGCCAATACTCAATTAGGCGGGTACGCCTGCCACGCCGACCAAGCTGATGCCACCATGTCGCGCAGATCATGCGTGGCCCGCCAGCCTAGTGTTCCTTCGATGTGGCTCGTCGCAGCAGTTGATGCCGGCGGATCCCCAACACGGCGTGCGACGACCTCCGGTTCGACATCTCTGCCGATTACCGACCCGATGGTATCCATGACTTCGCGGACCGAGGAGCCGACGCCGCGACCGACATTGAATATCCCAGCACTTCGCGAGAACTCACATCGCGCTGCTGCGACAGCGTGCGCATCGGCTAGGTCGGCAACATGAATGTAGTCACGAATACAGGTGCCATCGGCCGTTGGGTAGTCGTCGCCGAATACCTGCGGACGGTAACCATTTTCGAGCGCACGAAAGACCATCGGGATTAAATTGTTGATGCTGTTGTCGCCTAGATCATCACTCCCGGCGCCAGCCACGTTGAAGTAGCGCAGCGCCGCCCACGAGACCCCGTCGGCCACACCGGCATCGCACGCCAGCCACTCGCCAATGACTTTTGTTTCACCATATGGGGATTCGGGTTTTAATAGGGCGTCCTCGGTAATTGGATTACTAATCGGTGTGCCATAGACAGCAGCTGAAGATGAGTAGACGAGTTTGGCTACGCCGACCTCACTCATCGCTGCGAGTAACTCCACCATGCCACTCACATTTTCACGGTAGTAGTAAAGGGGCATCGTGACCGACTCACCCGCTGCCTTCTTGGCGGCCAGGTGGATAACGCCGTCAACTCGATAGGTGCGCAGGGCCTCGGCCACCACCGCACGATCCGCGATGGAAGCGCGCACGATTGGCACCCCTGCTGGCACTTTACGCTCGAGGCCGCTCGAAAAATCATCGAGAACGACAACCTTGCG
>SYJA01000001.1 GCA_005798555.1 Actinomycetota bacterium | reverse complement strand
TTAACGATCACATACCAATTGTCAGCGAAATGCCCCATGGTGGCTTCAAACAGTCTGGTTTCGGGAAAGATATGTCGACTTATTCATTTGAGGAGTACACGCAGGTAAAACATGTTTCGATGGATATCTCCGGCGCCGCCCGTAAACCGTGGCACCGGACAATCTTCACGGACAAGCGCTAGCTGCCGATAACAATTGAAAGGGAACCTAATGCCTAACGAATTATCCGAGGCCGCTGCGGGGATCGTCGAGTTGGCCAAGAACTCATTGTCACGCCGGCGGGTAATTCAGGCTGCAGGAATCGGCGGGGTCGCGATGGTGGCCACCGCATGTGGTGCATCGGGCAGTGATGCCGGCACCGCAACCGGTGCGCCGTCGGCCGCTACCGCCGCGGACCTCTCTGATTCCGAAAAGACCGCAAACTGGTCGAACTGGCCCCTTTACTTGGATATCAATGACGACACCGGCGAGTACCCAACCCTCAAGGCGTTCCAGGATGCCAATGGGATTGCCGTTACCTACACCGAAGATGTGAACGACAACAACGAGTTCTACGCCAAGGTGCGTACCCAGCTAGAGCAGGGCCAAGACATCGGTCGCGACCTCGTGGTGCTAACCGACTGGATGGCAGCGCTGTGGATTCAAAATGGATACGCGCAAAAGCTAGATAAGGCCCTGATCCCAAATGGCAAGAATCTAATCCCGAGGCTTGCTGACGTCGCATTCGACAAGCCACGTGATTACTCACTGCCATGGCAGTCAGGCTTTGGCGGCCTTGGCTTTAACAAGTTGGCCGTCAAGGAAACTCTTGGAACCGACAAAATCACCACCCTTGATCAGCTATTTGACCCAAAGTTGAAAGGCCGCATCACGGTGCTGTCCGAGATGCGCGACACCATGGGCTGCCTAATGGCCTGGCAGGGCAATGACCCGGCGAATTTCACCGACGATCAGTTCAGCCAGGCGATTGAAGAGCTGACCAAGCAGGTTGACAGCGGCCAGATTCGCCAGGTGACAGGTAACGACTACATCGCCTCGCTTGAGTCCGGTGACGTCATCGCGGTGATTGGTTGGTCCGGTGACCTCTTTGCCCTCGGCGAAGACTTCGGCTTCGAGATTCCAGAGTCAGGCGGCATGCTCTGGACCGACAACATGCTCATCCCGGCCCTCGCTGCACACAAGAAGAACGCCGAGATGATCATGAACTACTACTACGACCCCAAGGTTGCGGCCGAGGTTGCCGCGTATGTGAATTACATCTGCCCGGTTGAAGGAGCGCAGGCTGAAATGGAGAAGATCGATCCGGCACTGGCTGCGAGTGAGTTCATCTTCCCGTCGGCCGCAACCCTTGATCGCACCTTTGTGTTCAAGGCGCTGACTCCAGAAGAGGGCGACAAGTACGAACGCGAATTCCAGACCGCGATCGGTAACTAGCAAAGTGGCTGGGGCCGTTCGGCAGGTGGAGGACCTCCACCTGCTAAACCTCACCAAGAAGTTCGCCGATGTTGCCGCGGTCGATGACCTAACCTTGACTATCCCCGCGGGTTCGTTTTTCGCACTCCTTGGGGCATCCGGATGCGGCAAGACCACCACCTTGCGCAGGGTCGCCGGATTGGAAGATCCAACGGCAGGGGCCATCAAGATCGGCGCACGGGATATCACCGACCTGCGGGCTTTTCAACGTCCGGTAAACACGGTATTTCAGTCGTACGCCCTTTTCCCGCATCTCGATATCTTTGAAAATGTGGCATTCGGCTTGCGCCGGCGCGGGATTAAGGACGTTAAGACCCCGGTCAATCAAATGCTTGAGTTGGTCGAACTCAGCGCCATGGCCAGGCGGAAGCCAACCCAACTATCAGGTGGCCAGCAGCAGCGGGTGGCCGTTGCGCGTGCTTTGATAAATGAGCCAGATGTCTTGCTGCTAGACGAACCCCTCGGCGCCTTGGACTTGAAATTGCGGCGGCAGATGCAAATTGAGCTCAAGCGCATTCAACACGAAGTCGGTACCACTTTTGTGCATGTAACGCACGATCAAGAAGAGGCCATGACGATGGCCGACACCGTGGCTATCATGAATGCCGGGCGAATTGAGCAGATGGGCAACCCGGCTGCGATATACGAACTGCCCAAAACGGTCTTTGTGGCAAATTTCCTGGGGCAGTCCAACCTGATTACCGGTACGGCTCAGGGGCGAACCGGTGACGACATCCTGGTGTCAGCGCACGGGCGGACCTATGTAGTGCCTGCGGCGCGATCGACGGCCGGTGGCGACAGCATGATTGTTGGTGTGCGCCCGGAGAAAATGACTGTCCTTGACGCGGTGGATGGCCACCGAGCTCCTGATGCACACAACAAGGTTTTGGGTCGAGTGACCGATGTTTCATATGCCGGGGTGTCTACCCAATACCAAGTTCGTACGCCATGGGATCAAGAGCTCACAGTCTTCGAACAAAATGTCATCGTGGGGGATCGGTGCTCGGTAGGCGATGAAGTCCTGCTGCATTGGTCACCTGAGCACACCTTTGGCCTCGACGGTGTCCAGGATGTGCACGCGGGGGCCTCGCCGGAGTTAGTGGACCTAGAGGCGGCGGCTAGTGCCCTTGAGAGTCGCGGCGCCTAACGTGTCACCAATACTTGTTGTGGATCAGGCAAAACCGGTCGTTGCGGCCAAGCGCCGCTCCCGAACCGGATACATTTTGCTCTTCCCCGGCATGACGTGGCTGGCAATCTTCTTCGCAATTCCGTTCATCACCTTGTTCATGACGAGTTTGCAACAACCCGTGCCGGGTAAGATTGGCAAGTATCAGGCCGGGTTTGAACTTAGCAACTATGCCAACGCTATGGCCGAATATTGGCCACAATTCCTGAGATCCTTCATCTACGCAGGGATAGCAACCCTGCTTGCGTTGGTTATTGCTTTCCCCCTCGCATACTTCATTGCGATGAAAGGCGGAAGGTGGCGGCCGTTGCTATTGGTACTGGTAATTGCTCCTTCCTTCGCGTCATTCCTGCTGCGCACCTATGCCTGGCGCACCATCTTGTCGGATGAGGGTCCGATCACCTCTTTCTTCAACGCGCTGCACCTACTGCCAGATGATCGAATCCTGAATACGGGCATCGCGGTGGTCGCAGGGCTGACGTACAACTTCCTGCCGTTTATGATCTTGCCACTGTATGCGGCAATCGAAAAAATCGACCCACGGTTGATCGAGGCATCCAGTGACCTCTATGCATCGGCAACGACGACCTTCCGCAAAGTGACCTGGCCGCTGTCGCTCCCGGGGGTGGTCGCTGGAACATTACTGACGTTCATTCCGGCCGCTGGTGATTACATCAATGCTGAACTATTGGGCTCAACCAAGGATCGCATGATCGGCAACGTGATCCAGACGAACTTCATCGAATTCCGCGACTATCCGACGGCAAGTGCCCTCTCCTTTGTGCTGATGGCTGTGATCTTGGTGCTGGTATTCACCTACATCAGAAGAGCCGGGACGGAGGAGCTTGTCTAATGCGCTTTATTCGCCGTAACCTACTTGCCGTAGTCGCAATTCTCGTCTTAATTTATCTGTTCATCCCGATCGCGGTCGTGGCAATATTGAGTTTCAATAAACCAAGTGGAAAATTCAATATCAGCTGGACCCAGTTCTCGACGGACGCCTGGACGAATCTCTGCGGGGTTCCCGGTGTCTGCTCGTCATTTGTCACCAGTATTCAAATAGGCATCATCGCGACCATCGTTGCAACGGCACTCGGGACCATGATCGCCTTCGCCCTTGTCCGCTACCGGTTTCGTGGTCGGAGCACTACCAATTTGTTGATCTTCCTGCCGATGGCGACACCTGAGGTAGTTTTGGGTTCTAGTTTGCTCGCCCTGTTCTTGAACTTGCGATTCCCGCTGGGTCAGTGGACGGTGGTCATCGCGCACATCATGTTCATAATCTCCTTTGTGGTAGTCACCGTCAAGGCCAGACTCCAGGGCCTTGACCCCAGACTCGAGGAGGCGGCGCGCGATCTTTACGCCAACCCACGGTCAACTTTCCGGTACGTAACCTTGCCCCTGGTCGCGCCGGGGATCGCCGGTGCGGCGCTACTTGGCTTTTCGCTGTCATTTGATGACTTCATCATCAGCTATTTCAACGCGGGAACCTTGGTGACCTTCCCGATCTTCATCTGGGGCGCCGCGCAACGAGGTATCCCGGTGCAGGTGAATGCCTTGGCCACCCTGGTGTTCGTCATTGCACTGCTCATTGTTCTGGGTAGTCAGGTGGTTAATTACCGGCGCCGCCGCAAGTTGGTGTCCACCTGAGTGATGTCTTGGTAGTATGGGGTTCTTGCGGCAATTCTGTAAGCGGCCTCGATTTGGTTGAAGGGACTGGTGGGATCCCCTGGGCGTTGGCCCCGGTCTCCGATAGTCCTTCTCCCGAAAGGTCAAGCCGGTGTTTGATGACACGCCAACCGAAATTTCCACCAAGTCACTGACCAACGTTCGAAATTCGATTTTTTGGCTAGATGACCCGAGCCGCCCCGACGCGCGGCCATCGTTGGAGGCACACGTCACCGCTGACCTTTGTGTGGTGGGCGGCGGGTTTAGCGGGCTTTGGGCGGCGGTGCTAGCTAAACAGCAGTATCCCGACTGGCGAGTGGTCCTTCTCGAAGGTGATCGGGTCGCCAGTGGGGCGTCCGGCCGAAATGGCGGGTTCTGTGCCGCCTCCTTAACCCATGGACTGGCAAATGGCATGGGCCGGTGGCCCGGTGAGATATCGACCCTGCTTAGGCTTGGCAACGAGAACCTAGATGCGATTGAACGATTCGTTGCCGACCACGGGATCGACTGCGAGTTCATCCGTTCTGGAGATTTAGCGATTGCAACCGAGCGATATCAAGTCGCGGCTCTCATTGAGCTGTGCGAGGCGGGTACCGCATTGGGCATGCCGTATGAGTTTCTAGATGATGAGCACCTAAAAAGTCGTGTTGAATCCCCCACCTACCTAGCTGGCTTATTCGATCGGTCAGGGACCGCGATGCTTAATCCGGCAAGGTTGGCGTGGGGATTGGCGAGGGTTGCGGCTGACCTGGGTGTCGAGATCCACGAAAAGACGCCGGTATTGACGATCAAGGACAAATCAGAAACCGTCAGCATCTCTACGCGCTCGGGGAGTGTTGCTGCCGCCAGGGTGGCATTGGCGACCAACGCCTATCCGCCGCTATTGCACCGAATTAGCAACTACGTGGTGCCCGTGTACGACTACGTGCTGATGTCGGCGCCATTGAGCAACGAGCAGCATTCAGTTGTCCGATGGGACGGCCGGGAGGGGTTGTCGGATTGCGCGAATCAGTTCCACTATTACCGGATAACCGAGGACGGCAGGATTCTTTGGGGCGGCTATGACGCGGTCTATCACAGCGGCAATGGTTTTGGTAAGGAGCATGAGGTCGATGATGGTTCGTTCCAGCGATTGGCTGCGCACTTCTTTCAGACATTTCCGCAATTGGCCGGGCTTGAGTTCACCCATGCCTGGGGCGGTGCGATTGATACCTGCTCACGCTTCAGTGCCTTTTGGGGCAAGGCGCACGGCGGCAAGACCGTCTATGTGTCCGGATACACCGGGTTAGGCGTTGGTTCATCAAGGTTCGGCGCGCAGGTGATGCTTGATCTGTTGGACGGGCGAAAAACCGAGCGCACCGAATTGCAGATGGTCAAAAAGAAGCCCAAGCCGTTTCCGCCAGAGCCACTGCGGTCCATCGGCATAGATTGGACGACGAGGTCACTGAAATCGGCTGATCGGAATGCGGGTAACCGCAATTTATGGCTGCGGACCCTAGATCGGTTCGGGTTGGGGTTCGATTCATAGGTGTCGGGTAGGCTGCCGAAGGCCTCAGTATTAAGGTCAGGGGATGACGCGGTACGGAGCACAGTTTGGCCCGGATATCACCTTCCTTGGCGTGGATCGCTGTGATCTAGACGTCGCAAGCTCCTATGACGATGCCGATATCGTGATTTTGGGCGCCCCATTTGATGGTGGTACCTCCTTTCGAAGCGGTGCCCGCTTCGGCCCGCAGGCAATCCGAGCAACCTGCTACCTACCGCATGACGGTAGCCGGCCATCACTGGCGATGCGGGTCGATGGCCTCGCCGATCTGCGAGTGGTCGACGCCGGTGACATCGAGATGTACAGCGGCGACGCCGCTGCCGCGTGCGCCTCCTTGGCGGCGGTGGTTGAGCAGGTAGCTAAAACCGGGGCCATCCCCATTATTTTGGGTGGTGACCACACCATCACCTGGCCAGATGTCACCGGGGTGGCGCGCGCCCGGGGTTGGGGCAGGGTCGCGATCATTCACTTCGATGCGCACGCCGACACCGCCGACACCTGCTTTGGCTCACTAATCGGGCACGGCCAGCCAATGCGCCGACTAATTGAGTCCGGGGCGGCCCGTGGCGATCGTTTCCTGCAGATCGGGCTGCGCGGTTATTGGCCTGAGCCAGAAACCCTGCAGTGGATGGCCGAGCAGGGTATGCGCTCCTACGAGATGACCGAGATCGTGGAGCGTGGTCTAACCGAGGTCTTGACCGAAGTATTCAAGATTGCCCTGGACGGATGCGACGGCGTGTTCCTGAGTGTGGATATTGATGTCTGTGACCCCGGCCATGCGCCGGGAACCGGCACCCCAGAACCCGGTGGCCTCACCGCGCGCGAACTTCTTGATGCCGTGCGTCGCATTTGCTACGAGTTGCCCGTGGTCGGCATGGATGTGGTCGAGGTCGCTCCGCCCTTCGATCATGCTGATATCACTGTGATGCTGGGGAACCGCGTGGTACTGGAGGCCCTATCGGCAATCGCTCGGCGCCGCCAAGACGATCGCGATGGCACGACATGGGATCCGCGGCAGCCGTTGCTCGCCGGCCGCAGCCCCGGGGAGCAGTAGTGCGGGTACTTGCGGTTGGCTCTGGTGGGGTCGGCACTTCGGCCGCACTGATCGCAAAGCGCCGAGACTTCTTCGAGCATTGGATTTGCGCGGACTACGACATGTTCAGGGCACGGGCGCTGGTGGACCGAGTCGACGACCCTCGTTTTACCGCGGCGCAGATTGATGCTGCGAATACCGCCGAGATCACCGAACTGTCTCAGACAAATGGGATAACCCATGTGCTGAACGTTATTGACCCGCGTTACGTAATGCCGATTTTCGACGGAGCAGTTGCCGCCGGTGCCAATTATCTAGACACCGCAATGAGCCTCTCGCGCCCGCATCCGACCCGGCCGCATGAGCAGGTGGGAGTCATGCTCGGTGCCGAGCAGTTTGCCAAGGAATCGCAGTGGCAGGAGGCCGGTCTATTGGCCCTATGCGGCATGGGGGTCGAGCCCGGGCTGTCGGACGTGTTCGCGCGATATGCCGCTGACCACCTGTTTAGCGAGATTGACGAGATCGGGGTACGCGATGGCGCGAATCTGACGGTCGCGGGCTACGACTTCGCGCCTTCGTTTTCAATCTGGACCACCATCGAGGAGTGCCTTAATCCACCGGTGATCTGGGAAGCAGGTCGCGGCTGGTTCACCACCGCGCCATTCAGTGAACCTGAGATTTTTGATTTCCCCGAAGGTATCGGGCCGGTTGAATGTGTCAACGTTGAGCACGAGGAAGTCCTCTTGGTGCCGCGTTTGATCAACTGTAAGCGAGTCACTTTTAAGTATGGTCTCGGCGATGAGTTCATCGAGGTGCTGAAGACTTTGCACAAACTTGGGCTCGACAGCACGACTCCGGTGAGCGTTAAAGGGGCAATGGTAAGCCCGCGCGACCTAGTCGCCGCTGCATTACCGGATCCGGCGACCCTCGGTGACAAGATTTCCGGCAAGACCTGTGCCGGTACTTGGGTTACCGGCGTCGGGAACGCGGGTGAACCGAAGTCTGTCTACCTTTACCACGTCCTCGACAATAACTGGTCGATGCGCGAATACGGGGTGCAGGCGGTGGTTTGGCAAACCGCTATGAATCCGGTAATCGCCCTTGAGTTGCTCGCGTCAAAGGCCTGGCAGGGCACCGGCGTATTAGGCCCGGAAGCCTTTGATGCCGTGCCGTACTTGGAGCTGATGGAGTCCGGCTACGGCCAAAAATATGGGCTCCGGGTCGATAACCAGTAATTAACCGGTGGCTTCAAAACCGCGTTCGATGATGCCCAATGCCTCTTCAAGCAGGTGCATTGGCATTGTCAACGGCGGCAGGAAACGCATGACATTGGCGTAGGTGCCGGTAGTTAACACCATGACTCCTTCACCGTGGCAGTACTTTGCGATCGCGCTGGTGCGCTCGGGGTCTGGGTCCATGGTGCCAGGGCGAATTAACTCAATCGCGAGCATCGCCCCGCGACCGCGGATCTCGCCGATGGTTGGGTGGTTGACTTTGATGGCTGCCAGCGCGGGGAGCATTACCGAGGCAATCGCCTTCGCCCGCCCACAGGCATCCTCCTCCTCCATCCACCTAATCGCCCCGAGGGCGGCGGCGCAAGCAACCGGGCTACCGCCGTAGGTGCCGCCCAGGCCGCCGGCCTGCACCGAGTCCATGATCTCGGCCCGCCCGGTAACCCCGGCAAGTGGCAGGCCACCAGCGATACCTTTCGCGGTTGTTACCAGATCTGGGATAACGCCTTCATAACTGCTGGCGAACCAGTCACCGGTGCGGCAAAAACCACTTTGGATTTCATCGGCCACGAACACGATGCCGTTTTCCTTGGCGAACTGCGACATCGCGGCGAAGTAGCCAGCACCTGGGACGATGAAGCCACCTTCACCTTGAATCGGTTCGATGACGATTGCCGCGACATTGGTGCCACCGATCTCCTTCTCGATGCGGCTGATGGCCCGCTTGGCGATGTCTAGGCCAGAAAGGGGGGCATCGCGGAAGGGATAGGAGGTGGGGACGCGGTACACCTCGGAGGCAAATGGGCCGAAGCCATCCTTGTAGGGCATGTTCTTTGCGGTCATCGCCATGGTCAGGTTGGTGCGGCCGTGATAGCCGTGTTCGACGACGACAACTGCGGCTCTGTTGGTATAAGACCGCGCGATCTTGACCGCATTTTCAATTGCCTCGGCACCGGAGTTGAAAAGTGCCGAGCGCTTGGCATGGTCACCCGGAGTCAGGCGATTGAGAGCCTCGCAGACCTCTACATAACCTGCGTAAGGGGTCACCATGAAGCAGGTGTGGGTGAATGCCGCCACCTGTCGCTGAACATTTGCGACCACATATGGATTGGCATTCCCGACCGTGGTCACCGCGATCCCAGATCCCAGGTCGATCATCGAGTTACCGTCGACGTCAACGAGAACACCGCCACCGGCCTTGGTCACGAAAACCGGCAAAGTCACCCCGACCCCGGCGGAAACCGCCTCGGTCTTGCGGGCTAGCAGCGCCATCGATTTTGGCCCGGGGATGGCGGTAACGAGCCGGCGCTCTTGGGCTAGATCGTTATCGGTGCGCTCAGGCGTCAAGGTCATGATGGTCTCCAAAGTCCGCGCGAAATCTCAGTGTAGGTCAATACCGGTTGATTCACCGGCCGAGGGGCGCCCTAGATTTTGCCCATGAGCTTGAAGCACTTGCACACCCCGCGGCATTGGCCAGCATGGATCGCGGGCAGCGCATCTGATTCGGGCACTCGAGCCGAGGTGACCCACCCGGGGGATGGGTCGGTGATCGGCACCTACACCGTGCCGGATGCGGACGGTGTCGAGGCCGCGCTCGAGGGGGCTTGGGCGGTACGCAGGGCGGCCCAGCGCACCTCGGCGGCCCAGCGGGCCGCGGCGCTCGCCCATGTCTCCCGCCGCTTAGAAGAGCGTCTTGACGAAGTGGCCGCACTTATTACCGCCGAGAATGGCAAGCCGATCACCTGGTCGCGGGCCGAAGCGACCCGTGCGGTGTCGACTTTTCGATGGGCGGCCGAGGAAGCCCGCCGGTTCAATGGCGAGTTCCAGCGGCTCGACACCGAGGCGGCCACCGAGGGCCGCGCTGCGATCATTCGGCGCTTCCCGCATGGCCCGGTACTTGGAATTTCACCATTTAACTTTCCGGTGAACCTGGTTGCCCACAAGATCGCTCCCGCGCTCGCGGTTGGGGCGCCCATTGTGGTCAAGCCAGCCCCCGCCACCCCACTTGGTGCGCTGCTGCTCGGCGAGCTCCTCGGTGAAACCGACCTGCCGGCCGGCATGTTCTCGGTGATCCCGGTCGGTAACGAGGTGGCCCCGGCGCTGGTTTTCGACCCGCGACTACCGGTCATTTCGTTCACCGGCTCAGAACCCGTCGGATTCGCCATCCAGCGCGAGGTGCCCAATAAGCACATCGTTCTTGAGCTCGGCGGCAATGCCGCTGCGATCGTGCTGGCCGACTACAGCAGCGAGAAAGATCTGGAGTGGGCTGCGCGGCGCATTGCCATGTATGGCAATGCGCAAGCTGGTCAAACCTGTGTGTCGGTGCAACGCATCTTTGTTGCGGAGTCAGTCGCCGAAGCATTCACCGAACGGCTAATCGAAAATGTGCGCGCACTCGTTAAGGGCTCACCCTGGGACGCTGCGACCGAAGTCGGCCCCATGATCAGCGAGGTGGCCGCGGCGCGTGTTGAGGAGTGGGTGCAAGAAGCGGTTGCGGCCGGGGCCCAGGTGCTGGCAGGTGGCTCACGCGCGGGCACCTCAATCGAGCCAACCCTGCTCGCCAATGTCGACCCATCGGTTCGAGTCTCCTGCGAAGAGGTATTCGGCCCGGTGATGTCCATCCGGGTGATCAAGGATCTAGACGAAGGCATTGACCTAGTCAACAATTCGAGGTTCGGCCTGCAAACCGGCCTTTTCACCCACAATATTCAAGAGATCTTTCGTGCGCACCGCGAGCTTGAGGTGGGCGGTGTGATCATCGGTGATGCACCTACCTTCCGCGCCGACCAAATGCCATACGGCGGGATCAAGGCTTCGGGTGTCGGGCGGGAAGGCCTGCGGTCGGCGATGACCGATTTAACCCATGAGCGCGTGCTGGTGCTGACCGACCTCGCGCTGTGACGTTCGCGTAAGTCTAGGATCTCCCCATGACCACGCATCTGAACAACCATCATCGCGACACCGTTACCGCGCTATTCGCCCACCCGACCAGCCACAACATCCGCTGGGTTGATGTCATCAGCCTGCTTGGGGCGGTTGGCACCGTTGAAGAAAAGCACGACGGTCGTTTCCGCATCACCGTCGGCGCTGAAATCGAGGTTTTTGACCGTTCACACCATAAGGACATCTCAATCGAGCAGGTAATTGATTTTCGTCGCATGCTCAAGAACGCTGGATACGGGCCGACTGCGCCCAGTACCTTGAAGACAACGGGCGCGGAAGACTAATCATGAGTCTTTCGGTCGCGGCAATTGACTTCCACGAGACCCGGGTCTGGGCGATTGACGCCGATGCGCAGGGGCGCCCGGAACCGATCGTGGTGGGGGACCCGCGGGGCTATTTTCGGCACCTGCACGCTAAAGCCGGCAACCCGGCTGGCACCTACCACGATGACAATGCCAGCCACCATTTTGTCGGGTGCGCCAAGCAGCAGTTAGCGCAGCAATACTTCGGAACCGATCCCGATCGTGACTTCGGGGATAGCCGCCACGGCGAATAACGTGATCCGACGCATCGTCATCTTGGGCAGTACCGGGTCGATCGGTACCCAGGCTCTTGATATTGCCGGACGCAACCCGGACCTGTTCAAGATTGTCGGGTTGTCTTCAACCGGTGCCGATATCCCGATGCTGGTAAGGCAGGTCCTCGATTTTGCTGTCGAGGCGGTAGCGGTTTCCCGTGCCACCACGGCGCAAGAGTTGCAACTAGCGCTCTACGCAGCAGCCAAGTCACGTGGTTACGGGGTTGGGGCGTTCAAGCTGCCCACAATTTTTGCTGGCCCCACCGCGGCCAGCGAATTAGCGGCGTGGCCCTGTGAGGTAGTGCTCAATGGGATCGCAGGTGCGGCTGGTCTGGAACCCACATTGGCGGCGCTTCGGGCCGGTCATCTCCTAGCCTTGGCGAACAAGGAGTCGCTGATTGTCGGTGGTGCCTTGGTCAAGAGTCTGGCGGCACCTGGTCAAATCGTGCCTGTTGATTCTGAGCACTCGGCAATCGCACAAGCGCTGCGCGGTGGTGCCCGCGACGAAGTCCGCCGGTTGGTGCTGACGGCAAGCGGTGGCCCTTTCCGTGGCCGCACCCGAGAAGAGTTGTCGGAAGTCACGCCGGCTCAGGCGCTGGCGCACCCAACTTGGACCATGGGGCCACTTGTCACTATCAACTCGGCGACTTTGATGAACAAGGGACTAGAACTGATAGAGGCCCACCTGCTATTTGACGTGCCACTCGATGCGATCCAGGTAGTAGTGCACCCGCAGTCGGTGGTGCACTCGATGGTGGAGTTCATCGATGGGTCAACGCTGGCCCAGGTGAGCCCGCCGGATATGCGATTGCCGATTGCCCTCGGCATGTCCTGGCCGGACCGGATCGCAGGTGCTGGGCCGAGCTGTGACTGGTCGAGCGCAACCACCTGGGAGTTCCTTCCACTTGATGAGGAAGCTTTCCCGGCCGTCGGCTTGGCCCGGTTGGCCGGCACCCGGGGCGGCACCGCGCCGGCGGTATTCAACGGGGCAGACGAAGCCTGCGTGGCGGCTTTCCTGACCGGGGAGATCGGCTTCGTGGAGATCGTGGATTACGTTACTCAGGTACTCGATGAGCACCTCAGCGGCGATTTCGCCGGTGCGGGTGGTGGGTGGGTGCCGGGGAACGAAGTCAGCCTGGAAAACGTCCTAGCTGCAGACGCCTGGGCGCGCGAGCGGGCCGTCGAAATCGCGGGGGAGGCAAGACGCTGATGTTGGAAGCCTTGGGCATCGTCATATTCGTTCTGCTAATCGGTGGGTCCATCGCGCTCCACGAACTTGGTCACCTGTTGCCAGCCAAGAGGTTCGGCGTCAAGGTCACCGATTACATGATCGGCTTCGGCCCCACGATCTGGTCCAAAGTCAAAGGCGAGACCAGGTATGGCCTCAAGGCGATACCGGTCGGCGGTTATATCCGAATGATCGGGATGATTCCACCGGCGAAGGACGATCCAACTGGTGCGCCGCGGAGCATGACCACCGGCAAATTCGGGGCCATGATCGATGACGCCCGCCGTCAGTCACTCGATGAAGTCGGCCCGGGGGATGCGGATCGCGTCTTCTACAAGCTCCCGGTGCGCAAAAAAGTTGTGGTCATGCTCGGTGGCCCGACCATGAACTTGCTATTCGCCTTCGTGCTGTTCACCATCATGCTGGTCGGCATCGGTCTGCCGCAGCCAACCTTGCAGGTTGCTGGAGTGGTGCCCTGCACTCCGACACTCGCGCAGCCAACCGGCGAGCCGCTACCGTCCGGGCGATGCCCAACCGGGACGACCCTTGCACCAGCTGCGGCGGCGGGCTTGATCGACGGCGATTTGATCACGGCAATCGATGGCGTCCCGGCAACCTCGTGGGATGAAGTCACGGCCTGGATTCGGGCCCATGGCGACTCCACGGTGACCTTGACCCTGGTGCGAGCGGGGGCGGTGATTGAGGTGCCGATCACCATTGCGACCATCGAGCGGCCGATCTATGACGACCGCGGCAACCCAACCGGTGAAACCACTGCATCTGGCTACCTCGGAATGCGCCCGGCATTTGAGTTCGTCTCGCAGCCTTGGTCGCAGGTCCCCGCCTACATGTGGGATATCACCGTTCAATCGGTCAAGGCATTGATCTCCCTACCGATACGACTCTATGAACTAGTCACTGACACCTTGATCGGCGGTGGCGAGCGGGCAATCGACAGCCCGGTGAGTGTGGTGGGCGTTAGCCGTCTTGGCGGTGAGATTGCGGCGCTGGACCAACCACTAAAGGCTAAGGCCGCGACCTTCCTAGGGCTGGCAGCGTCATTGAACCTATTCCTGTTCTTATTCAACCTGCTGCCGGTGCTGCCGCTCGATGGTGGCCACGTGGCCGGCGCCCTGTACGAGGGGCTGCGCCGCTGGCTTGCGAAAGTTCGCCATCGACCCGACCCGGGCCATGTTGATATCGCCCGCCTGCTACCGGTGGCATATGTGGTGGCCGCCTGCTTGGTCGGGATGGGGGTAATCGTGATCTGGGCCGACATCATCAAGCCCATCAGCCTGGGCTGATCACCGCCCAACGCCAAGGAGCAATACCTCGCACTTTCGAGAGTGCGCGCGTTTTCGTCGTGAAACCGATCAAAACTGCAGATTTCACGACGAAAACGCGCGCAACCAGCGATGAGGTGCGTCGGTGGGTGCCGAGTCGGCCGCCACCAAATCCGGCGGAAACCCTGCCGTTTTCAAGCAAAATGTCCCCAAAGCACCAGGGCCGCGTGTATGCTTTTTCGGCGTGGGAGTCCTCATTTTGCCGATTGTGCTGGCGCTGGCATGGGTTTTTGCCCTCCTTGGTTGGTCGCCCATCGGTGGCCAACCAACCGATGATTTTGCGGATTCGGCAATGCGCTGGATGCTGTTCTTGCCGGTGGGCATTCAGTTCATCGTGAGCGGGTTCATGCACACGGTATTTGCCAAGTCCACCGCCAAGGGCATCGGCTGGGAGACCAACGGGTTCCAGTATGAGATTGGATTTGTCTGCTGGGGACTTGGTATCGCCGGCTTACTGGCCATGACCCGCGGGCCAGAGGCCTGGTTGGTCATCAGCGTGCCGGTTATTGTCTTCTTGGTGCTCGCGGGCGTGCAACACGTCAAGCAGATGGCGGTCGAGAAGAACTTCAAACCGGGTAATTCGCTGATTTTGCTATATGACTTCGGCCTCCCTATTTCCCTCATCGCCTTGCTCTTTGCGACCCAAACGGTGTAGCTGGCCTGATGGCGGCATGCGCCCCGGTGGGCGTTCAGGGATACTGGGCCCGTGAGCATTGATCTGGGGATCCCGCTGCCACCGCCTGCGGTCTTGGCGCCGCGGCGCAAGACCCGGCAGATCTTGCTGAAGCACCCGACCCACCCGGTGCCGGTTGGTGGCGACGCACCGATCAGTGTGCAATCCATGTGTACGACCTTGACTTCAGATGTCAACGCCACTCTGCAGCAGATAGCCGAGCTCACCGCCTCGGGCTGCCAGGTGGTGCGAGTTGCGGTGCCCAGCCAAGATGATGCCGATGCGCTACCGGAGATCGCCCGCAAATCTGGGATCCCGGTGATTGCCGATATTCACTTTCAGCCGACGTACGTTTTCGCCGCACTCGATGCGGGCTGCGCCGGGGTGCGCGTGAATCCGGGCAATATCCAGGCCTTCGATGCCAAAGTCGCTGAAATTGCCAAAGCCGCCGGTGACCTTCGTACCCCGATCCGGATCGGGGTAAATGCCGGCTCACTTGACCCGCGACTACTGAAGAAGTACGGCAAGGCCACCCCGGAGGCACTTGTTGAGTCGGCGCTATGGGAGGCCGCACTTTTTGAGGAGCATGGGTTCGGCGATATCAAGATCTCGGTAAAGCATCATGACCCGGTGATCATGGTCGAGGCGTATACCCAGTTGGCGGCGCAGTGCGACTACCCGCTGCACCTAGGTGTTACCGAGGCCGGCCCGACTTTCCAAGGCACCATCAAGTCATCGGTGGCATTCGGCGCGCTCTTGAGCCGCGGGATCGGTGACACCATCCGAGTCTCGCTCTCGGCGCCGCCGGTTGAAGAGGTCAAAGTCGGTAACCAGATTTTGGAGTCGTTGAATTTGCGGCAGCGCGGGTTGGAGATTGTCTCGTGCCCGTCATGCGGTCGCGCCCAAGTCGATGTCTACACCTTGGCGGAGCAGGTGACGGCAGGGCTTGAGGGCCTAGACGTGCCACTGCGGGTCGCGGTCATGGGTTGCGTCGTCAACGGGCCGGGCGAAGCCCGTGAGGCAGACCTCGGGGTTGCATCCGGCAATGGCAAGGGCCAGATTTTTGTTCGTGGTGAAGTCATCAAGACGGTCCCCGAGGCGCAGATTGTCGAAACACTGATCGAAGAAGCGCTTAAGTTGGCCGAACAAATGAGTGCTGTCACTGGTGATCCGATCGTCACCACGGCCTAATCGATTCCCGCCCATGACAATTGACAATCTGCTGACCGGCGTGGTCCGAGGGATTGGGTCAGGTGACCTCGCCCAGGTGCAGGCCCTCCTCGCGGCCGACCCGGTTGTTAATTGCTTCGTTGATTCGCGAGTCGGGATCGCAGGCACTGATCCGTGGCGCCTAGGCGGCGACTTATGGGGCTATTTCACGGACGACCGGCTGCATTCAATGGTTTATGTGGGCGCCAACCTCGTCCCGATCGCAACAACGCCATCATCACGTGCCGCTTTCGCCGATCGACTGCGCCCGCTGCCGCGGCGCTGCTCGTCATTTGTCGGGCCCGCCGAGGAGGTGCAAGACCTATGGCGATTACTCGAGCCGGCGTGGGGGCCGGCCCGTGAGGTCCGGTCAAATCAACCGTTCTTGGCTATGAGTTCATCACCTCTGGTCGCCGCGGATGAGCGTGTGCGGGTAGCCACGCTGGCCGACCTAGACCTGTTGGTGCCGGCCTGCGTGGAGATGTTCACTGATGAAGTTGGGGTTTCGCCGGTGTCGGGTGGGGCGGCCGGCGGCTACCGCGCTCGCATCGCGGAGATCATTCGAGCGGGCCATGCGTTAGCGCGAATTGACGATGGCGAAGTTGTCTTCAAGGCGGAGATTGGTTCGGCTACCGGAGCGGCCTGCCAGGTGCAGGGCGTTTGGGTAGCACCGGCCTATCGCGGACGCGGGCTGGCGGCGCCGGGGCTGGCGGCGGTCGTAAATATCGCTCGAGCAACTATCGCGCCGGCTGTTTCCCTGTATGTGAATGACTTCAATTTCTCCGCGCGAAAGGCCTACGCCCGGGTCGGATTCGAGCAATCTGAAACCTTCACGACGGTGCTCTTCTGAGTAAGGCGGGCCGTGGCCGATAGGGTTTAGCGATGCTGCGAATGTCGACACTGTTTCTGCGGACCCTGCGCGAGGATCCGGCTGATGCGGAGGTGCCAAGCCACCGGTTGCTGGTTCGTGCAGGTTATGTGCGAAGGATCGCCCCGGGCGTCTTTTCGTGGCTGCCCCTTGGCTACTTGGTCTACCGCAATATTGAGAACATTATTCGCGATGAAATGGATCGAGCCGGGTTCCAAGAGGTGCATTTTCCGTCGCTCCTGCCACGTGAGCCTTATGAATTAACCGGCCGTTGGACCGAGTATGGCGATACCTTGTTTCGACTTCAGGATCGGCGAAAAGGCGATTATCTGCTAGGGCCAACCCACGAGGAGATGTTCACCCTGCTGGTTAAAGGTGAGTACTCGTCGTATAAAGACTTACCGCTGGTGATTTACCAGATTCAGACCAAGTTTCGCGATGAGGCGCGTCCGCGTGCTGGGATTTTGCGCGGCCGGGAGTTTGTCATGAAGGATTCTTACTCCTTCGATATTGACGATGCCGGCCTTGAGCAGTCATATCAGCGTCATCGCGATGCCTATATCGATACCTTCACCCGCCTTGGCATGCAGTTCGTGATTGTCTCGGCAATGTCTGGGGCCATGGGCGGTTCGGCAAGTGAAGAGTTCTTGGCGCCCACCGAAGTCGGCGAGGACACTTTTGTCCGGTGCACTACCTGTGATTACGCCGCGAACGTTGAGGCGGTGGTGACTCCCAAACCGGCCCCACTTGATTACTCATTGGTATCTGCAGCCCATGTGGAGAAGACTCCTGACACACCGACCATCGCTGCACTTGTCGAGCATTCGAATGAGCGTGCTGATTTGGCCCGGTCCGATCGCCCATGGACCGCGGCTGACACCTTGAAGAACATTGTTTTCATGGTCAAAGGTCCAGACGGTGTTGAAAGCCCGTTGGCGGTCGGTCTGCCAGGTGATCGCGAAGTTGATACGAAGCGCCTTGAGGCGGTATTGCAACCGGGGGTGCCGAGGCCATTCGAGGAGCCCGATTTTGCGAAGCACCCGACTTTGATGAAGGGCTATATCGGCCCGGGGGCTTTGGGTGCGGCGAATTCATCGGGGATCAGGTACTTAGTCGACCCGCGGATCGTGACGGGTACCCGATGGGTAACCGGTGCGGATGCGACCGGGACACATGTCTACGACCTGGTGGCGGGGCGCGATTTCACTCCGGATGGCGTTATCGAAGTCGCTGAAGTCCTCGCCGGCGACAGTTGCCCTAAATGTGGGAGTGGGCTGGCGTTGGCTCGCGGTATTGAGGTCGGTCATATTTTCCAGTTGGGGCGCAAGTATGCGCAGGCCCTGGGCTTGAAGGTGCTTGACGAAAATGGCCAGCTCGTAACCGTCACTATGGGTTCCTACGGCATCGGGGTGTCACGCGCGGTAGCCGCGGTGGCCGAGCAGTCACATGACGAGAATGGCCTGATCTGGCCGCGCGAGGTGGCGCCGGCCGATGTTCACTTGATTGCGACGGGCAGGGAGGACGCCCCATTTGCAGCGGCCGAGTTGCTGGCCGGAGAACTTGAGGAGGCTGGCCTTCGCGTGCTCTATGACGACCGCCGCGGAGTTTCGCCCGGTGTTAAGTTCAATGACTCAGAACTTATCGGGGTGCCCACGATCGTCGTAGTCGGAAAGCGCCTGGTTGAGGGATTCATCGAGGTGAAGGACCGTCGCACGGGGGAGCGAACCGATATTGCCATCGCCGAGGCCGTGCCGGCACTGTTGGAAGTTTGCGAATAACTCTTGACAATCGAGGCGGTAATTTTCGATTGGGGCGGCACACTCACGCCATGGCATGACATTGATCTCTTCGCACAGTGGTACGCCTACGCCGAGACTTATGATCCACCACATGCAGCAGCATTGGCCCAGCAACTTTTCGACGCCGAGAGCAACCGCTGGCGATTGCAGCGAGAATCAGGTGGCGCCACCAGTACCGGGGCCCTCGACAGCATCTTCACCTCCCTAGGCATCGACACTAAATCGGCTGCGCACTTCGGGGCCTTATCGAAATACCTAGACTTTTGGGCACCGCATACTCTTGCTGACCCACAGGCGGCCGAGGTGCTCGGGCAGTTGCGGTCCGATGGACTAGCAATCGGGGTCTTGAGCAATACATTGTGGCCGCGCGCACATCACCAAGAGGTGTTCGAGCGCGATAATCTCGCCAACCTAATTGACGAGTCCTGCTATACGAGTGAAATGGATGTCGCGAAACCCCATCGTGCGGCGTTCATGTTGATAGCCGCCCAACTCGAAGTTGATCCGGAGCAATGTGCTTTCGTCGGTGATCGCATCTGGGATGACGTCTACGGTGCGCAGCAGGTCGGTATGCGCGCTATCTGGATTCCGCATTCAAAGGTACCCAGTGAGCAGATTCCAGCTGGCGATGCCGTCCCGGATGCAATTGCCCATGAGCTAATCGAGGTGTTGGCTATCGTTCGCCAATGGCGTTCAGTCTGATTGCTTGAAGTGGAGATCCTTGCCTTTGAGATAGCTGGGCTTGACCTGACCACCATCATCTTGCTGTGTGTTGCGGCCGCGGCGGCTGGTTGGGTCGATGCCATCAGCGGCGGCGGCGGGCTACTTCAACTGCCGGCCTTGTTGGTCGCGATGCCGGCCGGCGAGCCGGCAGTTGCCTTGGGTACGAACAAGCTATCCAGCATCATTGGCACTAGCGGTGCAGCATGGACTTACCTAAGGCAAGTTAAGCCGGATTTGCGTACCGCTCTACCGATGGCGGTCGCCGCATTCATCGGATCGGCGATCGGGGCGTCATTTGCCAGTCGGATTCCGGCCGGTACCTTTCGGCCGGTCATCCTTGTGCTGCTGGTGTTTGTCTGGTTCTGGACCCTGCTTCGTCCCCAACTTGGGCAAGTTCAAGCGTTGCGCTGGCATGGAAAGCGCCAGCACTATGTGATTGCGGTATTGGCCGGGTTCGTCATCGGCGGCTACGACGGGCTATTTGGCCCTGGTACCGGATCGTTCCTGTTGATTTTACTGGTGGCGATCCTGGGTTATTCATTTTTACAGGCCTCCGCGACCGCGAAAATCGTCAATGTCGGGACCAATGCCGCTGCGCTGATCGTGTTCGGATTCACCGGGTCGGTGCTTTGGCTCCTTGGCCTCTTGATGGGTCTCTGCAATCTGTTGGGTGCACTGATCGGTGCGCGAACTGCAATTAAACGGGGGAGTGGCTTCGTCCGTCTAGTGTTCCTAGTTGTGGTTGCGGTCCTGATTATTCGACTCGGGAGGGATGTCTTGACCCCGTTGCGATAAGAGAATTAGGCGCCGTGCGGAAATGCCTGGGATGGTGCTCCCCAGACCACGGCTCGAGTAGCGCATTCACTTGCCGCAAGTACGGCATCAGCCCGCTCATCGCCGGTAGCGGCCGCAGCGAGATCGGCATACACCACAACGAGGCGGTTCTCAACGAGTTGGGCCAAGTGAACTGCCTGCTCGCCGTCGGTCACCGGATAGGGGAAGTCGTAGGCGATACCGGGAGCAGGTGCAGTGCCCGCAGGTAAGGCCGCCGCCAGGCGAGCACGCCAGGATTGGTGGGCCCGTAGCGCTGCGAGGGCCCTGCGGCGGTCAGTGTTAGTCAGTACGGCGCCAATGACCCCGTACGCATAGATCGCCGCATCCTCGCCCGCGACGGCGATCGCCCGTGCCTTCTGGCTGCTCATCGGTCTTCGCCGATTGACTTCAGCACTGCGATATGTGAAGCCTCGGAGGCCGCGATGAAAGTCAAAGTGCGCACGAGCTCGGGCTCGCTGGCTCGCTGGCAGGATGCACGACGTTCAACAGCTGCGGTCAACTCGGCCTGCCGAAGCGCACCGAGTGCCGACCTAATGTCACTAGGTGGCGCCAGAGTGGGTGGGTCTGGTACCTGCACGCCGGTGGCCGCGAGATGCTCCTCATGCTGTTGAAGCAGGGGTTGCAGCCCGGGTGCCAATTGTGGGTGAGCAGCGAGAGTTTCGGTGTAACGCGCGATCAAGTTGCGCTCGGAGGTAGCAACGTCAAGATAAACAAGATCTCCGTCCGCTGGCAGGTCGGCTGTGGGCGCAAGAGGGGTACCGGCAGTAGAGCCGCAGGCGGTCAAGGCCCCGACCGCGCTCACCGCGAGGGTGGTCCCAGCGCAGCGCCTCAGCAATTGCCGCCGGGTTATGGCAGTTGCCTGGTCAATCTTGGCCGACATAGGGGCAACTGTGTCAGGTGAGTGGGTAGACTCTCGACCGCAACACAAATAACTGGTCCACCAAATAGAATCAGCACTAATGCCCAGGCAGGAGGCGCCATGGTCGCGTCAGCCAGTGTCTTGCTGGAGGGAATTCGCTCGGCATTGTCCGAATCCGGTGTGGATGTTGAAGATGTGCACGTTCAACAGGCCGGGCGCCGGGAAATCGTGCGGGTGATTGTAGATCGTGATGGCGGGGTGGACCTAGACCAAGTCGCTGAGGTGAGCCGAAAGATTTCGGAGCTGTTCGATAGCTCGCCTCTTGCCGATCAGTTTGCGGGTACTTTTGTTCTTGAGGTGTCCTCGCCGGGCGTTGACCGGCCACTCTCTGAGCCAAAACACTGGCGGCGCGCGATCAAACGCAATGTTGACGTGCATCTGATGAATGAATTGATGATATCGGGACGCATTCTCGGGGTGAGCGACACCGAGGTGATCTTGCAGACTTCCGAGGCGGATCCCGTCGTGATTGCGTTTGCAGACATAGCCAGAGGCTTGGTGCAGGTTGAGTTCACTGCAACGGCCGCTGAAACAGAAGAGGGATAATCATGGACATTGACGTAAGCGCCCTTAAGGCCTTGGTGCGAGAAAAGGATTTATCCCTAGATGTAGTTGTCGAGACCATCGAGCAGGCCCTGCACGTGGCTTATATGCACACCGAGGGAGCGGCCGATCGAGCGCGGGTCACGGTGGATCGCAAGACCGGACACGTAGTGGTGATGGCAAGTGAGCGTGATGAAACAGGCAACGTAATCCGCGAGTACGACGACACTCCTGAAGGTTTCGGCCGCATCGCGGCAACAACGGCGCGACAGGTGCTGCTAACTCGATTGCGTGAGGCCGAAGATGACGTCACCTTGATTGAGTTCACCGGGCGGGAGGGCGATTTAGTCTCCGGGGTGGTGCAGCAGACCAGTAATCCGAAAATGGTGCGAGTAGACATTGGAAAAGTGGAGGCGAATTTGCCGCCGGAGGAGCAAGCACCCGGGGAGTCGTACCCGCACGGCGCTCGTTTCAAGTGCTTGGTTACAGCAGTGCGAAAGGGCTTTAAGGGCCCGCAGGTGACGGTGTCCAGAACGCATCCGAATTTGGTTCGGGCGCTTTTTGCCCTCGAGGTGCCGGAGATCGCCGATGGCACGGTGCAGATCGCTGCGGTGGCCCGCGAGGCTGGTCATCGGACGAAGATTGCGGTCATCTCAACGGTGCCGGGGGTCAATGCCAAAGGCTCATGTATCGGCCCGTTAGGCCAGCGGGTGCGCCAGGTGATGTCCGAGCTTGGTGGGGAGAAGATGGATATCGTCGATTTCAGCGAAGATCCGGCCGAAATGATCGCCCATGCGCTGTCCCCGGCACGGGTTTCCGGAGTGGTAATCGTGGACCCGGTGGCCCGGTCGGCGCGGGTCACAGTACCCGATTATCAGCTCTCCTTGGCCATCGGCCGGGAGGGGCAAAATGCTCGATTGGCGGCCCGACTCACCGGCTGGCGCATCGATATCCGCTCCGATGGGGCCCCCACCGAGTCCGCCGCCGCGCACGAGGTGGGCCCGATTGACCCCGATTGACCCTGAGTGAACCCGAGTACGCCCGTGGTGGCGTCAGGTGACCTTGGTAAGGCGGTAGAGTCTGCATCTGGTGGCTCGCCCGGGCCGGTACGAACCTGTATTGGTTGCCGGGGTCGCGCCGCCTCGTCCGATCTCCTAAGGGTGGTCGCGGTGGGTGGGGAGTGTCATCCCGATCCGGCCGCTCACCTACCGGGTCGGGGCGCATACATCCACCCAACGGTGGCCTGTTTTGACGCCGCGACTTCGCGACGAGCTTGGGTTCGTGCACTACGGGTATCAGGTCCACTGGACTGTTCCCGGGTGCGTGCCCTGCTCTAGCCCGGGTTGGTATCGGTTTAGGTGAACCAAGTAGGTCCAAGGCAACCGCCGTGGATGTAAAACGAAGAGTTCTGGAGTTTGCGTTGAGGACATTCACCAAATGACCGCGTTCGAAGTGACCGCGTTCGAAATGACTGCTCAGAAATGACGCTGCAATGAGGCGTCCTACGCACTGACGGTCCGGAGCAAGGCCCGGGCCAAGACAGGAGAATCGTGTCGAAGGTCCGGGTACATGAGCTCGCAAAGGAGCTCGGGGTTGAGAGCAAGGTCGTTCTCGCCAAACTGCAAGAACTTGGGGAATTCGTAAAGTCGGCCTCATCTACGGTCGAAGCTCCGGTGGTGCGCAAGCTGAAAGAGGCCATGCCCGCGGCCGCGCCAAGTGATGCTCCCGCAGCTAAGGCTGTTGCGAAGAAGACTGCGAAGAAGTCCACGGCCAAGAAGACCGCCGCGAGCGCTGATGGCGATGTCATTGACCTGATTGCCACGCCAATGCCGGCTCCAGCAGCGGAAGCCGTCGAGCCGCCGCTGGCGACTCCACCGGCCAGTCCAGCCGCCCGCCCCATTGGACCGAAACCTGGTGCACCTCGACCAGCCGGGCCGCGCCCGGGCAATAACCCATTCGGCGGCAGCACCGGGATGGGTAGAGCACCGGCGCCGCGTCCTGGCAATAACCCATTCGGCACCAGCACCGGGATGGGTCGACCGGCGCCGAACACCGGTGCGCAGGCGCCAGGTGGCGCACCAGGTGGCGCACCAGGTGGGGTACCTGGCGCACCCCGACCCGCAGCCTTCCCCAGCCGCCGACCAACTGGGCCCGGTGGGCCCGGTGGAGCAGGCCGTGGTCCCGGTGGTCCCGGTGGATCTGGTGGCCCTGGCGGTTTTGCCGGTAGGACAGGAGCACCGGGTCGTGGTCCCGGCGGACCCGGCGGACCCGGCGGACCCGGCGGACCCGGCGGTCCCGGCGGCTTCCCAGGTCGACCCGGTGCCGGCGGTCGCGGTACCACCGCTGGGGCCTTTGGCCGGCCAGGTGGCCGGCCATCGCGTGGCCGCAAGTCCAAGCGCGCCAAGCGGCAAGAATTCGACAATATGCAGGCACCGTCTCTTAGCGGGGTGCGCATAACCCGCGGCGCCGGTGAAACTGTCCGGTTGCCTCGTGGCGCGAGCCTGACCGACTTCGCGGACAGAATCGATGCGATGCCGGCCGATCTGGTGAAGGTGCTCATTGAGCTTGGGGAGATGGTTACCGCTACTCAGTCGATCGATGACGACACGCTGCGCTTGCTCGGTAGCGAACTCAACTATGACGTCGAGGTGGTCTCACCCGAGGATGAAGATCGTGAACTGCTCGGCTCCTTCCAGCTTGAGTTCGGCGAGGATGAGGGCGTTGAGGCCGACCTCGTCATCCGACCGCCGGTGGTAACCGTCATGGGGCACGTCGATCACGGCAAGACGCGTTTGCTCGATGCCATCCGCAAGACAAATGTCATCGGCGGTGAGGCCGGTGGCATTACCCAGCACATTGGTGCCTACCAAGTTGCGACGCAAACGGCAGCTGGTGAGCGCAAAGTCACCTTTATTGACACCCCGGGCCACGAGGCGTTCACCGCGATGCGGGCACGTGGTGCGCAAGTAACAGATATATCGATTCTGGTGGTTGCGGCCGATGACGGCGTGAAGCCGCAAACGATCGAGGCGCTCAACCACGCGCAGGCAGCGGGTGTGCCGATCGTCGTCGCGGTCAACAAGGTCGACAAAGAGGGCGCAGATCCGCTCAAGGTGCGCACCCAATTGACCGAGTACGGCCTGGTTGCGGAGGAGTTCGGTGGCGACACCATGTTCGTCGACGTCTCGGCGAAGGCGGGTACCGGGCTCGAGAACCTGCTAGATGCAGTGTTGTTGACCGCGGATGCTGCCCTAGATCTTCGTGCCAATCCGAATCAAGATGCCCAAGGTGTTGCAATCGAAGCACATCTTGACCGTGGGCGTGGCCCGGTTGCCACGGTCCTGGTTCAGCGTGGAACCATGCGTGCCGGCGACTCCATCGTCGCTGGTGATGCGTTCGGTCGGGTCCGGGCGATGCTTGATGACGACGGCAACGTTGTCGAAGTGGCCGGACCGTCTTTCCCAGTCCAAGTGCTTGGTCTGACTTCGGTGCCAGGTGCCGGCGACAGCTTCCTCGTGGTCTCTGAGGATCGAATAGCTAGGCAGATTGCGCAAACCCGTCAGGCCCGCGAACGCAACGCGATGCTCGCGAAGAATCGCGTGAAGCGATCCCTCGAAGACTTCCTAGAGTCAATTGAGAAGGGTGAGGTAGCTGAACTCACCCTCATCATCAAGGGCGATGTGTCCGGCTCGGTGGAAGCCCTCGAGGATGCGTTGCTCAAGATTGACGTGGGTGCGGAGGTCTCCCTGCGGGTTATCCATCGCGGTGTTGGCGCTATTACCAAGAACGATGTCACTCTCGCAAGTGCGTCCAAGGCGGTCATCATCGGCTTTAATGTCCGGCCGGAAGGCAAAGTTGCTGAGCAAGCTGCGCAAGAAGGTGTTGATGTTCGTTACTACAGTGTCATCTACCAGGCGCTCGACGAAGTGGAGTCAGCACTCCGTGGCCTGCTTAAGCCGGAGTACGAAGAAGCCCAGCTTGGCACCGCTCAGGTGCGTGAGGTCTTCAAGTCCTCCAAGTTCGGCACCATCGTGGGTTGCGTCGTGAAGACTGGCGAGATCCAGCGTAACTCAAAGGCGCGATTGGTTCGCGACGGCACTGTGGTCGCTGACAACCTCTCAATCGCAACACTGCGCAGGTTCAAAGATGATGTCACCGAAGTCCGCGAGGGCTTTGAGTGCGGTATCAACCTCGGGTCGTATCAAGACCTCAAGGCTGACGACATCATCGAGACCTTTGAGATGCGTGAGACCCCGAAAAAGGCGTAGTTGTCTTGGTGAAAGGGTGGGTAAATGAGTAGCGAGGCTCGGCAGCGCAAGATGGCTGACCGCATCAAGGTGATAGTCGCCGAGTGCCTGGAAAAGCGGGTCAAGGACCCGCGACTGGGCTTCACGACTATCACCGATGTTCGGGTGTCGACAGATCTGCGCGAGGCATCGGTGTTTTATACGGTGTATGGCGATGATCAGGCGCGCACCGAGACCGCTGCTGCACTTGAGTCGGCTAAGGGGATCATTCGCTCGGAGGTCGGCCGCCAGACCGGGATCAAGTTCACGCCAACCTTGGCTTTCTTTTCAGATGCGCTCCCGGAGAATGCACAGCATGTTGCCGAATTGCTGCAACGAGCAGCGGAAGCCGATGCGCAGGTGCACGCGCAGGCCGCTAACGCCACCTATGCCGGTGCCGCTGATCCGTATCGAGCCCCACGCGTGGACGATTCAGAACTCCAATGACACCCGTCCCAATGACACCCGTAGGCGTCATTGTCGTCGATAAGCCAAGTGGCATTACGTCACATGACGTTGTTGCTAGAGCGCGTAAGGCGCTGCAGACCCGAAAAGTTGGCCACGGGGGCACCCTAGATCCGATAGCCACGGGGGTATTGCTGGTGGGGGTTGATCGCGCTACGCGGCTACTTGGGTATCTGGCTAGGCAGAACAAGGTCTACCAGGCAACGATTCGATTAGGCGCGACGACTCTCACCGATGATTCCCAAGGGGAAACCTTGGCGCGGGCAAGTTCTCGTCAACTCGCCGTCATCGACGAGGCGGCAATTCTGGAAGGTGTCGCGAAGTTGACCGGGGACATCTTCCAGGTTCCCAGTGCGATCAGTGCGATCAAGGTGGATGGCCGCCGGGCACATTCATTGGTGCGTTCGGGCGAGAGTGTTGTGCTCAAAGCGCGTGCGGTGACCGTTGAGAGTTTCGAGGTTCACCGCCTGATGTTTGATCCCGCTTGGGTTGATCTTGATATTGAAGTCACCTGCTCAACTGGCACTTACATCCGGGCACTGGCCCGCGATCTGGGTTCTGGGCTCGGGGTGGGCGGCCACCTCACTGCCCTGCGCCGCACCCAGGTCGGCCCGTTCTCGGCGACCGAAGCTGTTGACCTCGAAGGTTTAGCCGCTCAGTCGGTAATCTCAACGGGTGAAATTGCGCGCCGTGCGTTCGTGACCTGGGGGGTTGACGAAGCCGCAGCCGATGCGGTGGCCCACGGTCGGCGCATCGCATGGGAGCCGGACGACCTCGGGCCACTTGCGATCACCACGACCGCCGGTGACCTATTGGCCATCGCGGAGCACAACAATGGGCTTGCTAGTTATCTCGCGGTTTTCGTTTGACCTAGAGTGGTGTTGTTATGGTGAGCGAAGCTATGGCAAGTGGTGCATTGGCTCCGGCAGTTGTGTGCCTCGGTGTCTTCGATGGTGTGCACCGTGGCCATCGAGCCCTCATTAACCGGGCGCGAGGGATTGCAGATGGCCTCGGTATCGGGTTGGCGGTCATGACTTTCGACCCGCATCCGCTCGCGGTGCTGCGCCCAGAATCCGCGCCAAAGATGCTTGCCGACATCGATGAGCGCAAGGACCTACTCCTTGCCGCGGGGGCCGATGATGTCCATGTTCTGGATTTCACCGAAGCCACGTCGAGAATGAGTCCGCGTGATTTTGTTGAGCGCGTGGTCGTAAATCAGTTGAGCGCCCGGGCGGTTGTCGTTGGCAAGAACTTCTGGTTTGGCCACGAAGCCTCAGGTGACGTGCAAGTACTTGCAAACCTTGGTACCGAGTACGGGTTCGAGGTAACTTCAGTCGAGATTGCGGGCGAGGGCAGCACCCAGTGGTCGTCAACCAATGTTCGTCGGTTAATCGCAGCAGGTGAGGTCGCCGAGGCCGCCGGGATTTTGGAGCGTGACTATCGCCTGCGCGGCCTAGTGGTCCACGGTGATGAGCGCGGCCGCGAACTGGGCTTTCCAACAGCGAACGTCCAAGTCGCACCAGGTCGCGCCATTCCCGCCGATGGCGTCTACGCGGGTTGGGTCACCACTTTGGGCTTGGGCCGACTGCCGGCTGCGGTGTCAATTGGCACCAATCCACAATTCGACGGTCACGAGCCTAGGGTTGAGGCCTATGTGCTGGACCGCGAGGACCTAGACCTCTATGACCAAGTGGTGTCGGTTGACTTCGTGGCAATGGTCCGTGGGCAGGCGGTCTTCGCCGACTTAGCAGGTTTGGTGGCCGCGATGACAAACGATGTTGCCATGACCAGGAAGCTCCTGGCGAATCGCTGAGTGGCGAGTGTTGGGAATCTGGGAGTTTGGGTACGAGCTGCCCGGGACCGGCCGTGCAGCCACCTGGTGCACTGGGATTTCGTCAAATCCAGCCCTGCTGGTAGCCTGCTGCGCAAGACGGTCGTGAAGCGGGCGCTTTGCGATACGTGTCAAACACGAAAGTGCCGACCGGTGCTACCGGGAAGCGCGCCCGAGAGGAAGAAATGCCATTAGATACTGCCACCAAGGCAGCAATTATCGCTGAGTACGGCTCTAAGCCCGGCGACACTGGATCACCCGAGGTTCAGATTGCGATGCTCACGCGTCGTATTTCCGACCTCACCGAGCACTTGAAGTCGCACAAGCACGACCACCACAGCCGTCGCGGGCTGCTGCTCCTCGTGGGGCAACGCCGCCGGTTGCTGCAGTACTTGGCCAAGACCGAGATCGCCCGTTACCGGACGATCATCGAGCGTCTTGGTATCCGTCGCTAGCAGCAGCGACTGTTTAACGCCGGTAGCTTCAAGCCGGCGACAACTAAAGAACGGCACACCAGTACACACATCCGGGGCGCTCGCGCACGCGTAACGCCTGGAGTCGGTCCTCGGTAGTGACCTCCGGGAGCTTTCCCGTGGGCCTCGATCGAAGACCGCGTCTCCCGGAAACAATGCCGCGCGCGCCCCTGTCACAGAAACAGGAGGCACCCGTGGAGGGTTCCCAGATTGCAACAGCAAAGGCCGTTATCGATAACGGCTCGTTCGGTACACGCACGATCACTTTCGAGACCGGTCGCTTGGCCCGCCAAGCCGCTGGTTCAGTAGCTATCTACCTCGATGAGGAGACAATGCTGCTCAGCGCCACAACGGCCGGCAAGTCGCCGAAGGATCAATTCGATTTCTTCCCGCTGACCGTTGACGTAGAAGAGCGCATGTATTCCCTCGGTCGGATCCCAGGCTCGTTCTTCCGCCGCGAAGGACGCCCGAGTGAAGACGCCATTTTAACCTGCCGGTTGATCGACCGCCCGCTGCGCCCAACGTTCATTAAGGGACTGCGCAATGAGGTTCAGGTCGTCATCACCGTAATGGCACTTAACCCAAATGACCTCTATGACGTGGTCGCCATCAACGGCGCTTCGGCGTCAACCCAGCTATCCGGCCTGCCGTTTAGTGGGCCGATCGGTGGGGTTCGCGTTGCACTCATCGGCGGCCGGTGGGTTGGGTTCCCGACCCATGAGCAGTTGACCGAAGCGGTCTTCGACATGGTCGTGGCCGGTCGAATTGCCGGTGACGATGTCGCGATCATGATGGTCGAGGCTGAGGCAACCGATCGCACGATCGAACTGATCGCCGGTGGGGCCACCGCACCAACCGAGGCCGTCGTGGCCCAGGGCCTGGAGGCGGCAAAGCCCTTCATTCGGGCCCTTTGCGAGGCGCAGATCACTCTTGCCAAAGCGGCGGCCAAGCCCACGGTGGACTTCCCGATCTTCCTTGATTATCAAAGTGATGCCTATGAGGCGGTTGACAGGAGTGCCAACGAATCTGTTCGCAAGGCGTTGACCATAGTCAGCAAGGCAGACCGGGAAGATCGACTTGATGAGATCAAGGGCGAGGTTCTCGCCGAACTCGGTGGCGCATTCGCTGGCCGCGAGAAGGAGTTGTCGGCGGCACTTCGTTCGGTCACCAAGTCATGTGTGCGCGACCGCGTACTTCGTGACAAGATTCGAATTGACGGTCGCGGTTTGACCGACATCCGAACCCTTTCGGCCGAGGTTCAGGTACTTCCTCGAGTTCATGGGTCAGCGTTGTTCGAGCGAGGCGAGACCCAGATCCTTGGGGTTACCACCTTGAATATGTTGCGCATGGAGCAGCAACTGGACACCTTGAACCCGGAGAACCGCAAGAGGTACATGCACAACTACAACTTCCCGCCTTATTCAACAGGGGAGACCGGACGGGTGGGTTCGCCCAAGCGACGCGAAATCGGTCACGGGGCACTCGCTGAGCGGGCATTGATCCCAGTGCTGCCCTCTCGTTCGGAGTTCCCGTACGCAATCCGCCAAGTCTCCGAGGCACTCGGATCCAATGGCTCTACTTCAATGGGTTCGGTATGCGCCTCAACGATGTCGCTGCTGAACGCAGGGGTGCCACTTCGGGCTCCGGTAGCTGGTATTGCGATGGGATTGATCTCCGGCGAGGTAGATGGCAAGACGGAGTACGTCGCCTTGACGGACATCTTGGGAGCCGAGGATGCTTTCGGCGACATGGACTTCAAAGTCGCCGGCACCAAGGATTTCGTCACGGCGCTGCAACTTGATACCAAGCTAGATGGGATCCCGGCCTCGGTTCTTGCAGGGGCATTGACTCAGGCACACAATGCGCGCTTGGCCATTCTTGAGGTGATGAATGAGGCCATTGACGCGCCGGATGAGATGGCTGATACCGCACCACGGGTAATCTCGATCAAAATCCCGGTCGACAAGATTGGTGAGGTGATCGGCCCTAAGGGCAAGATCATCAATCAGATCCAAGAGCAGACCGGTGCTGATATCTCCATAGAAGACGATGGCACGATCTACATCGGCGCGACCGATGGCCCATCAGCCGAAGCCGCCCGCTCGCAGATCAATCAGATCGCCAATCCCACCATGCCTGAGGTTGGTGAGCGATATCTCGGAACGGTGGTAAAGACTGCTGCTTTCGGTGCCTTTGTTTCCTTGGTACCTGGCAAGGATGGCCTCCTGCACATCTCCGAGGTCAAGAAGCTGGCCGGTGGCAAGCGCATCGACAGCGTTGATGATGTGCTAAAGGTCGGTGACAAAATCCAAGTGGAGATCAAGGAGATTGATCCACGGGGCAAGTTGTCCCTGGTGCCGGTCCTGGAAGAGGGTGCCGCGAAAGCAGGTAATGAGGGCTAGTACTCGCATCCTGCTCCGGGAGGGCGACGGCAGCACCGTTCGCCGCACCGTTCTCCCGGGCGGATTGCGAATCATTACCGAGCAAGTACCTGGTGTCAGGTCAGTTGCATTCGGTATTTGGGTCGCCGTTGGGTCTCGCGATGAGACCGCGGCCCAGATGGGCTCGGCGCACTATCTTGAGCATTTGCTGTTTAAAGGAACTACACGCCGATCCGCACTCGATATCTCGGCTTCGATTGAGGCGGTAGGCGGTGATCTGAATGCTTTCTCGACCAAGGAGTACACCTGCTATTACGCGCGGGTGCTGGATGTTGATTTGCCGCTCGCGATCGAGGTAGTTAGTGATGTAGTAAATGATGCGTTGATTCTCCCGGATGATGTTGAGGCGGAGCGTGGCGTTATCCTCGAAGAGATCGCCATGCACGATGATGACCCAAGCGATGTGGTCCATGACGACTTTGCCTCATTGCTCTTCGCGGATACTTCACTAGGCCGTCCGGTCTTGGGCACGGTCGACACCATTGAGTCCATCCCTCGTGCCGCCATCAACAGGTTTTATCGCGGCCGGTACAAGCCACAGTCGATGGTAATCGCAGCCGCGGGTAACCTTGACCACGATGCTGTGGTGAGGCTTGTGAAGAAATCCTTTGCGGAGTACTTGGATGAAACGGCCGCGGTGGAGCCAGCGCGTAAGCGTGGGCAAAGGGTTAAACACGGCTCAGGCGTCAAAGTAAATACCAGGCCAACAGAGCAGGCACATCTGATTCTTGGGGTGCCGGGCCCATCTCGAAGTGATGAACGTCGGTACGCGCTGGCCGTCCTGACCACTGCATTCGGCGGTGGGATGAGCAGCCGACTTTTCCAAGAGATACGGGAAAAGCGCGGCCTCGCATATTCGGTCTACGCCTTCTCACAGGGATTTGCCGATGATGGAATGTTCGGAATCTATGTCGGTTGCCTGCCCAGCAAGGTCAACACGGTTCTTGAAGTTTGTCGGAACGAGTTTCAGGCCTTGGTATCCGGCGGACTAGCAAAGGATGAGATCGAGCGCGGCAAAGGCCAGGTGCGGGGGTCGACAGTTCTCGGACAGGAGGACACCGGCGCGCGCATGACTCGCATCGCGCGCTCAGAACTTCACGATGAGCCCTTGCTGAGTATCGATCAGCTACTCGCCAAGATCGATGGTGTTACGCCGGGTGAAGTCAACGCCGTTGCAGCTGACCTTTTAGACGCACAATTGCGAATGGCGGTTATCGGGCCATTTGCGGATGAATCAGTGTTCACCGGATAAGGTCCGTGCATGAACGAAACAATAATCAGGGTAGGGGTGGTCGGGGCTAGAGGTAGGATGGGCGCCACGGCCGTTGCCGCAATTGAGGCAGCCGAAGACTGCGCATTAGTTGCCGCGATTGACATCGATGAGCCTCGGGACTTACTCAAGGCCGCTGACGTTGTGGTTG
The DNA here is from genome assembly GCA_005798555.1 of Actinomycetota bacterium. Classification (GTDB taxonomy): domain Bacteria; phylum Actinomycetota; class Actinomycetes; order S36-B12; family S36-B12. The sequence continues at coordinate 18,080 of SYJA01000001.1, read as the reverse complement.
ATTTCACCACTCCCGAGGCAGTCATGGGCAACTTGGAGTTCTGTATCGGAGCCGGCATCAATGTGGTGGTCGGAACAACTGGGTTTGACTCGGCCCGCATTGAAAAGGTGCGCACTTGGTGTCAAGCGGCCCCGGGCGTGGGCGTGTTGATTGCGCCGAACTTCGCGATCGCAGCGGTACTCATGATGGAGTTCGCCGCCAAGGCCGCAACATATTTTGAGTCCGTCGAGATCATCGAATTGCATCACCCGGCCAAAGTCGATGCGCCATCGGGCACGGCACGGCATACGGCGGCTTTGATCGCGCAGGCGCGCAAGGAGGCCGGTTGTGGCGCAATGCCAGACGCCACTACCGAGGGGTTGGCGGGGGCAAGGGGTGCGTTGGTCGATGGGATCCCAGTGCACTCGGTACGTGCCCGCGGCCTGATGGCCCACCAGGAGGTAATTTTTGGTGATGCCGGCGAGACTTTGACTATTCGACATGATTCATTTGATCGCGCGTCATTCATGCCGGGGGTGCTTCTTGGTGTTCGCTCGGTGCGGGCCCGCCCCGGGCTAACGGTAGGGCTGGGCAGTTTCCTCGAACGTGGCTAGCACTTGCTACTTGCCAGCCCAGTTCTCGATTGCGATTGCGGCGGCGTCATAGGTGCTGGGCCGAAGCCAGGTGTCGAGGGAGTTGCGCGCGATGTGGGTGCCCACCGTTGATCCGTCGGTTAACTTTAGGGCTACTCGACCGGCGCTGCGCTCGATGTCGACCACGCTGGACCAGGATCCCATTCGCAACGTGAACATACCTCGAATGGCAAACCCGTCGTCGTTTACGTAGGTTCCGATTGCCCAACCGCGCAGCAGGATTAGCAGTGCGCTGGCCAGTGCCGCGCTAGTCAGGAGCACCGGCATTAGGCCGGCGCCGACTGAGGCCATAATCGCCACGCCGCCGAACATGACCAGCAGCAAGGTGAAAACGACCAGCAGCAAGAGGCGCCATGGGCCGCGGGCTGGGATTCGTATTAGGCGCACTTGACGGAATTCAGCGTCGACCGCGGTATTCGCCGGGGGCCAGAGAAACCAGAAGATGGGTCGGCGCGGTTCGGGGATCATGCAGCCAGCCCGGTAGCACGCAATAGTGCAGCTGTGATCGCAGCCGCGAGTACGACAGCTAGGAATGGTGCGCGTAAAAGCAAGGCCACGACCGCGACGGCCACGCCCGCGAGACGCGCATCAATTACCAGCGATTGCCCAGCTCCAAAAGTTTGTACCGCAACCAAAGCTGAGAGCATGGCAATGGGTAGCAGCGCGGCGACACTCCTAATCATCGGACGATCAAGAAGTGAGGGGGGCAGGATGAAGCCGAAGAGTTTTTCCAGATAGCACCCGAGTGACCCGATTAGCACCGCCGCCCAGATCACGAGCGATCCCGTAACCGGTAGCCGGCGATCACTGCGATCAATGCCGAGGCGAGTACCGGAACTCCTGAGCGGGTAAGGGGCGTCAGTACTAGTGCAATGGTCGCTCCGCCGGCGGCGATAGCCCAGGCCGCGCGATCGCGTAGCCGCGGCCAAAGGAGGGCGAGAAAGCCGGCTGGTATCGCAGCATCAAGCCCGAGCGTTGCCGGGTCGCCAATCGCGGATGCACCGAGTGCACCAAGTAGCGTCCCAATATTCCAAAGAACGTAGACGCTGATACCGGTTGCCCAGAATGCGTGCCGGCTGCGGTCGACGTTTGGTTCTTGGGCAATTGACATTGCCGTGGACTCGTCAATAGTCAATTGAGCGGCCACCGGCTTTCGTAAGCCGCGTAGGTTCAGTGTTGGCGCAATATGCAAGGCGTAGAGGCCATTTCGGGCACCAAGCAACCAGGCGGTGAGCACCGCGGCGATAGCCCCGCCACCAGCACCGAGAACTCCCACCAGCGCAAATTGCGAGGCTCCGGTGAACATTAATAGTGAGAGGGTTTGCGTCTGAATGGCGGTGAGCCCGCTGGCAACGCTAATTGCGCCAAAGGAAAGCCCGTAGGCCCCGGTGGCTAATCCGATCCCGATTGCACTTGTGGTGATTGGCCGCTTGCTGCCTCTAGGTAATGGCGTCAAGGATCTCCTCGGCGCGGGGCAAGGCTGCGGCCAGATCCGCTGGAACAAGTGACAGTCGCGTCCGCCGTTCGAGCACATCGGCCACCGAACGGGCACCCTCGCAGCGAACCGCGAACACCAGTTCCACCCCCCGCACGCCAAGGCCCGGGGCAAGTGGCTCGAGGAGTTCTGGCTGGCCGTCGGCAAGGGCGGCGACCCGCCCTGCTTCGGCGCCATACCGGCGGATCAACCGGGCGGGTAACGACTGCGCTGGGGCGGCGGGGCCCGCGCCTACTAACGCGATATCCGTCGTTCGACAAGGCCCAGCACTGAGTAGATCGACGGCATCTTGGGCCATTCGTCGATAGGTCGTGAGCTTGCCACCGGTTACCGTGATGACCCCGTCTGCGCCACGCCGTACTAGGTGCCGGCGCGAAATATCAGCTGTCTCACCGGCCGGAGCCTCGGGTGGGGCAACCAATGGGCGAAGTCCGGTGAATGCGCCCTCGACGTCAGCGGCACTAAGTGGGCTTTGAAGTACCCGTGAAACTTGACCAAGTATCCAGTCGATATCTTCAGGTGGGGTGCGAGGAACATCGGGAATCGGGCCAGGCTCATCGAGATCAGTGATCCCGGCGAGCAACAGCCCATCGGGGCGCGGTAGGACGAAGCAGTAGCGTCCGTGCATTTCAGGCACCGGGATCGTCATTGCGGCGCGTGGTCGCTGCAGGGTCTCCGAGCGCAGCACGACGTGGGTGCCGCGGGAGGGGGTGATCACAACTTCCTTGTCAAAAGTCTCAGCCCAAACTCCGGTTGCGCTGATGACGTTTCTTGCGCGCACCTCGATTTGCTCATCGGTTTGGTTGACGACGAGCACGCCGGTGTTGTCAGCGAAGAGCACGTGGTGTCCGGTAAGTATTCGAGCCCCGTAGGCGGCCGCTGTTCGCGCCACCGCAACAACGAGGCGAGCATCGTCCTCCAAGAGACCATCCCAAGCCAAGAGACCACCGCGAAGGCGCGTGCTGTCAATGGCTGGTAGTAACCTTCTGGTTTTCGCTGGGCTGATCACTTTCGCACCGGGCAGGATATGTCTGCTGGTGCGCGACAACGCACGCAGGGCATCGCCGGCGGCAAAGCCAGCGCGGGTTAGCACCGCTGAGCCGAAACTGGTGTCGTTCATGATGGGTACCACCTGCGCAAGGGGGCGAACCAAGTGTGGTGCGATTGTCGTCATCAGGTGGCCGCGCTCAACCGCGCTCTCCCAGGCGACGTCAACTTGTCCATTGGCGAGGTACCGCAGGCCACCGTGCACCAACTTGCTGGACCACCTCGAGGTGCCAAAGGCCAGATCTTGCCCTTCGAGGACCAAGACCGAGAGGCCACGGGTTGCCGCATCAAGGGCTATTCCGGCTCCGGTTATCCCGCCCCCGATGACAATCACATCAAAAACCGTTGTGGTTAGGGCACTTTCATCCTCGCGGCGGCGCGCTGGCGAGAGGTCCGCCAGCGGGTTACCTACCTGGAGATATTCCGTGCTCATATGTGTCAGGCTTTCACAGTGACCGTCGGCCCTGATGCACTGACCCCGGACCTTGTCGATCGGTTCACTAGGTGGGGGCGCCCGAGTACCCCGGTGACCCTCAGCGGGCCCGCCCAAGAGTTCTTGGAGGCAAGGGTCGGAATGGCAACGGTGGCTTCGAATCTGCCGGTGACGCAGATCTGCATCCCAGATTCAAGGCTGCCGGGACCGGCTCTGGATGCACTCGTCGCCGCGGTCGGGGTAACGCAGGTGCTAATCGATCCGATTTCCCGGCTCCTGCACAGCCGCGGAATGTCGTATCTCGACATGCTTGCGCGTCGAACCGCTGACACCAACGGCATACCTGATGCCGTGGTTAAGCCAGCGACCCACGACGAGGTATTGGCGGTACTGCAGGTTTGCACTAGGTACCGGATTTGTGTGGTGCCTTTTGGCGGCGGCACTTCGGTGGTTGCCGGTGTCACGCGACCGGCTGAGGCGATCGGGATCGCTATCAGCATGGAAAGACTTGGCGCGCTCATCGCCCTTGATGCGCTATCAGGTCTAGTGCGGGTGCAGCCCGGCATTAGCGGACCCGAACTTGAGCGAATATTGGGCGAGCGAGGTTTCACACTGGGCCACCTACCGCAGTCATGGGAGCGGGCCACTGTCGGCGGTTACGCAGCTACTAGATCGGCCGGGCAGGCATCGAGTGGCTACGGTCGAATTGACGACATGGCCCAGTCCGTGACCGTGGCGACGCCAATCGGAACTTGGTCGGCCGGTCGGGTTCCGGCAAGTGCTGCCGGCCCTGACCTGCTGCACTTGGCACTAGGCAGCGAGGGCGCCTTCGGCATCATCACCGAAATCACCCTAAGAGTGCGGCGCACTCCGAAAGCAAGTCGCTACGAGGGCGCGATGGCGCCGACTTTTGCCGCTGGTATTTCTGCTTGCCGTGAACTCGCCCAGTTGGGCTTAACCGGCAGCGTACTTCGACTCTCAGACGAGTCGGAGACGGCCGCTTCCCTTGCAATGTCAGGGCCGACCGGGTTGAAGCGCAAGCTATTCGACCGCTACCTAGCCGTTCGCAAAGTTGGCCAAGGCGCCCTGCTGATCCTTGGCTGGGAGGAGCAGTCAGCGGCGCTGTTGGATGCGCGACGTGACGCGGCGTGGAACGTGCTGAAGAAGTTCGGGGTGGTGTCGTTGGGGAAGGGGGTAGGCACGGCATGGCGCCACAGCCGGTACGCAGGACCCTATCTGCGTGACACCTTGTTGGATGGCGGGTATCTGGTCGAGACTTTCGAAACCGCCGCCTCATGGAACTTGGTGCCTGACCTTTATGAGGCGGCTCGGGGGGCGGTGCACCAGGCCTTAGCAACCGGTGGGCACACCCCGTACGTGATGGCGCATGTCTCCCATGTCTATGAGACGGGGGCGTGTATCTACTTCACCGTAATTGACCGGGGCGGCCCCGAAGCCGGTCCGCGTTGGCGCGAGGCCAAGACCACCATCAGCGGGGCCTTGCAGCCGGCCGGGGGCACCATCACCCATCACCATGGCATCGGCCGCGATCATCAACCATGGCTGCGCGCCGAGATTGGTGGCATCGGCATCGGGTTATTGCGGGCGATCAAAGCCGAACTTGATCCGGATCAGATCATGAACCCGGGAGTATTGCTACGGCCGGCAGGCACGGGGGATCCGCCGGCCGCAATTGTTTAGTCACCTGAGTTGACGCTGATATCGGTCACTAATCGCACCTCGCGCAGAATTTTGTCATCGCTGATGACTCGATCCCGGTACGCGGAGTCCGGGCCCCAGCCACCAGAGCTTAGAAATCCCCGGGTGATTTCGTCATCGAGTGGCAGCCAAGTCACTAAAGTACGGTGCCCGCTTGCTCGAAGTTGCTCGACTGTGGCAGCAAGAAGCCTGGACCCGTGTCCCATTCGGGTGTGGCCTGGATCGACGACGAGTGCGAGCAGCTCGGCGGTCCCAGGATTGGCGTCCGGATCGGTTCCGGCCCCGAAGGCCGCATAGCCGACAAGCACATCGGTGCCCAAGTTGTCCTCGACCGCAACCATGAGCTGGTGGGTCGGGGTGGGTGGATTCAATATCGCCGAGGCCCAAGTCATGGCAAGTTCATCCTCATCGAGTGCGGCCAGTTCAGCGGCCGGCACGATGTTGGCGAAATTTGCCCGCCAGGAGCGCACTTGCAGTGCTGCAATGTCGTCGACATCTGGCGTTCTCGCTGGTCGTACTCCGGTAGGCACATACCAATTGTGCCGCGCCACTCGCGCAGCCACATCTTGGCCGCATCGGAGTAGCTGCCAGATAGGCTAGGAACGTGGTTGAAATCCCTGGGCTGATTTTTCGAAGCGATGTCACGGTCGAGTTAGTGCGTTCTGGAGCAAGTGACGCCGATGTGGTTTTCGCAGCGCGAGTATCGACAGCCGGGGAACAGTCCCTGGCTGATCTACAGGCTGATCCCGCCGCGGCCAAGGGGTTGATCAGTTACCTCATGCGCGAGCGCCATGGCAGCCCGTTTGAGCACAACTCCATGACCTTCTTCGTACAGGCCCCGATATTTGTCTGGCGTGAGCACATGCGCCATCGCATCGCGAGTTACAACGAAGAGTCTGGTCGCTACCGCGAGTTGCAGCCGGTGTTTTATGTCCCAAATCGTGCGCGCAATGTGGTGCAGGTCGGTAAGACGGGGGCCTACGAGTTCCTGCCAGGTGATGATGCGCAATATGCGCTGATCGATTCGGCCATGCGCGAGTCCTGCACCCAGGCGTATTTGGTCTATCAAGACATGCTGGCTGTCGGTATCGCCCGGGAGGTGGCTCGGATGGTGCTCCCGGTGTCGATTTTCTCCAGTGCCTACGTGACGATGAATGCCCGCGCCCTGATGAATTTTCTTTCCTTGCGGCAAAAGGCCGAAGACTCGCAGTATCCGTCGTACCCGCAGCGAGAGATCGAGATGGTGGCGGAGAAATATGAGGAGAAATGGGCCGAGTTGATGCCCCTGACGCACGCGGCCTTCGTCGCCGCCGGCCGCGTTGCACCTTGACGATAGCCTTGGCCTATGCCCGGCCCTAGAAGCACGCGCCAGCCCTTTGGGGTATTGCTAACGGCAATGATCACCCCGATGCAGGCCGATGGCAGCCTTGATCTGGTGGGAGCCCAGCGCCTAGCCACGCATCTTGTCGATAATTTGGCCCATGATGGCCTGGTCGTCAATGGCACTACCGGCGAAGCATCCACCACCACCGATGCAGAGAATCTCGACCTGATCCGAGCAGTTGTTGAGGCCGTTGGAGATCGGGCGACAGTAGTTGCCGGGGTAGGGACCAATGATACGGCCCACTCGGTAGAAAGTGCCAAGGGCGCACTTCGGGTCGGTGCCCATGCGGTCATGGCCGTAAGCCCTTACTACAACCGGCCACCGCAGGCAGGGCTGGTGGCACATTTCAATGCCGTTGCGGACGCAACGGACCTGCCTTTGATCGTCTATGACATTCCCAAACGTACCGGGGTAGCAATCGAGACCGAGACGTTGGTGCGTATTGCCGAACACCCACGAGTCATTGGCTACAAGGATGCGAAAGGTGATCTCGATGCGAGCCAATGGGGGATGGCGCGCACTGACCTGGCCTGGTATTCCGGTGACGATATTTTGAACCTGCCACTGCTGGCGCTTGGGGCGGCGGGAATGATCTCGGTGGTGGGCCACCTTGTCGGTGACCGGCTCAAGGAGATGGCGAGCGCTTATTGCGCTGGCCAAGTCGAGTTGGCAGTTGAAATCAATCGAAGTCTGCTCCCGGTCTACACCGGAGTATTTCGGACCCAGGGTCTTATCTTGGTCAAGGCGGCACTCGCTGAACTCGGCTTGCCGGCCGGACCAGTCCGATTGCCCTTGGTCAACGCGAGCAAGGAGCAATTGGCGATTCTGCGCACTGATCTTGCCGCTGGCAAGGTCAGCGGGTTCACCGCATGAGCCGAGGCGATCTTCCAGCACCACCCGCGCTACCAAGTGGCGGCCTGCGCATTTTTGCCCTAGGAGGACTGGGCGAAATTGGGCGCAATATGACTGTCTTTGAATTCGACGGGCGGCTCTTGATCGTCGACTGCGGGGTGCTCTTTCCGGAGGAGTCGCAGCCCGGAGTGGATTTGATCCTGCCGGATTTCGGTCCGATCAAGGGTCGCCTCGCGGATATCGAAGGTGTGGTTCTAACCCATGGGCATGAGGACCACATCGGTGCCGTTCCGTACCTCTTGCGCCTACGCGAAGACATCCCTTTGCTCGGCTCGCGGCTGACATTGGCATTACTTGAGGCCAAGCTGAAGGAGCATCGAATCAAGGCGATAACCCTTGAGGTTACCGAAAGCCAGCAGGAGAAGCTGGGGCCATTTAATCTGGAGTTCCTAGCGGTCAACCATTCGATCCCAGATGCGCTCGCGGTGGGGATCACCACACCGGCTGGCGTCGTGCTGCATACCGGTGACTTCAAGATGGATCAAGTACCGCTTGATAGTCGAATAACTGACCTAAATGGGTTCGCACGCCTTGGTGATGCGGGCGTTGACCTGCTATTGATTGACAGTACCAATGCCGAGGTTCCCGGCTTTGTCCCGAGTGAACGTGACATCGTCCCGGTACTTGATGCGGTATTCCTTCGGGCCGAGGGCCGCATCATCGTGGCGTCTTTTGCATCGCATATCCATCGGGTGCAGCAGGTTATCGATATGGCGGAGCTGCATGGCCGTAAAGTGGCGTTGGTCGGCCGATCGATGATTCGCAATATGGGCATCGCCCGCGACCTCGGCTACTTGCAAATCCCGGGTGGACTGTTAGTTGCGGTAGAGGATCTTGCCGATCTGCCCGATGACGAAACGGTGTTGATCTGCACTGGATCACAGGGTGAGCCGATGGCAGTGTTATCTCGCATAGCCAACCGCGACCACCCAATTACCGTCGGGCCAAGTGACACCATCGTGCTGGCATCATCGCTGATACCCGGCAATGAGAACGCGGTATTTCGAGTTATCAACGGCCTGTCGAAACTAGGTGCTCAGATCATTCACAAGGGCAATGCGCTCGTCCACGTCTCCGGACATGCGGCCGCGGGTGAATTGCGCTACGTCTACAACATCGTAAAACCACGGCACGTGCTACCGGTCCACGGCGAGTGGCGGCATATGCGCGCTAACGCTGAAATCGCCAAGGGTGTTGGCATCGCGCCGGAGCGCATCTTGCTTGCCGATGACGGTGTGGTGGTGGATCTTGTCGAAGGGCGGGCGTCGATCACCGGATATGTTCCAGTCGGCTTCGTTTATGTTGATGGTTCAAGCGTCGGCGACGTCACCGAAACCTTGCTCAAGGACCGGCGGGTGCTGGGCGAGGAGGGCTTTATCTCGATCTTTGCAGCGGTGGATCTCATTGATTCAAAAGTTGTCGTCGGCCCGGAGATTCATGCCCGCGGCCTCGGACTTGATGATGAGGCGATGTTGCCACTCCTTGTGCAGGTACGAGATGCGCTAGAGGAGTCCCTACGCCACGGCACCACCGACCCCCATGAACTGCAACAACTGGTCCGGCGGCGGGTGGGCAAGTGGATTAGCGGAACCCATCGCCGCCGGCCGATGATCGTGCCGGTAATTGTCGAGGCGTAATTTTCGGCAGCCAGGGTTTTTTGGTTTCCGGGGCGGTCTACTGCCCTCAGGGGTCCGAAACCGGGCTAAGGGGCCGACGCGACACGCACCAGTGGGGAGGGTGTGACTACCGGGGCTGGTGGGTTTGAGTCGGTACGCTGCGGGGATGGCTTCCCGCACGTCTGCTCCGGCGCGCTCGCGCACCGGTCGCGGACCTTCCCCAGCGAAAAGACGTCCAGCGCGCCGAGCATCGGCACCCAGGGCCGGCGGCCCAGGGCCGGTAGTGCGCTTGATTTTTGCCCTCGGGCGAGCTGCCCGCGGTGGGTATTTGGCGGTAGCGCACGGCATCGGTTTTGTCACTAGGAGTATCGGTTCTGGTGCCCGCGGCCTCGACCCGGCTCAGCGCCGGGACGGCCTGGCCCTTGCGTTCATCGGTGCTGCGGCGATTTTGGTGGCCGGCACCTGGTTTGGAGTCGAGGGCTGGTTCGTGTCCTGGGCGGCCATGGTGGCGCAGGCGCTGCTTGGCGCCCTGGATTGGCTATTGCCGATTTTGCTCTTGGCCTTGGCCTGGCGCTACCTACGGCACCCAGACGACGGGGCCACCACCGGACGCATGCTGATCGGGGGCGCAGCAGTGCTGGTGGCCCTGGTCGGCGGCTGGCACCTAATCGGCGGGGCGTCAACTCCAAGTGATGGTGCCGAGGCGATGAGCGCTGGCGGTGGGGTTGTTGGCTGGGTGGCGACGGCGCCGCTCGTTTCAGCTATCGGACCGATAGTCACCGGCGTGATTTACCTTCTGGTTCTCATTTTTGGCGTCCTAGTTCTTACCGCAACCTCGATCAGTGCGGTGCGCGCCAAGCTTGCTGCTGGCTTTGGCGCGGTGGGCCGACTGGGCGGCCTAAAAACCGTGTTTAGCAAACACAAGGGTGTGCCTAAAGTGCCGACGCTGGATCAGGAGCACGGCCTTGATGAAATAGGCGAGGATTTTTCAACTGATCTGGTTGACGGGTTTGTTGGGGATGAGCCGTTCATAACTCCGGTAGCCGAGGATGAGTTTCGCCCGGCGGCGGGCCTGATGGCCGGCCTGGCGGCTACCAGTGCCACGGTGCGCCCGGCGGCCATCGTCGAGCCGGTTGGTCATCCGGCCCGCCATGAAACCCTAGCTTTGGCGCGCCCGATGAATGCGGTATCGGAAAGTCGGTCACCGAAGGTTGTTGAGCAGTTGCCGTTGACCGGCACCGTTGCTTATGTATTGCCACCAGCTAACTTGTTGAAACCCGGTGCCGAGCATAAGACGGCGACCCGGGCCAACGATCAAGTCGTTACCGCATTAAGCGAAGTGCTCGAGCAATTCGGCATTGATGCCCAGGTTACCGGTTTCCTGCGTGGACCCACCGTCACCCGTTATGAGATCGAGTTGGGGCCGAGTGTCAAGGTCGAGCGGGTCACGGCCCTGAGCAAGAACATCGCATATGCGGTGGCTAGCGCCGATGTTCGGATCCTCAGCCCGATTCCAGGGAAGAAAGCAATCGGCATTGAGATTCCGAACCCAGATCGCGAACTTGTCGCGCTGGCCGATGTCATGCGCAGCAAGGCGGCGGTAGGTGATCAGCATCCAATGGTGGCGGCACTGGGCAAGGATGTTGAGGGTGGGTTTGTGGTCGCAAACCTGGCCAAAATGCCGCATATCTTGGTTGCCGGGGCAACTGGCGCGGGAAAGTCCAGTTGCATCAACGCCCTAGTCACCTCCATTTTGATGCGCGCAACGCCCGACGAAGTTCGCCTAATACTGATCGATCCAAAGCGCGTTGAACTTAAGGCCTACGAGGGTGTCCCGCATTTGATAACCCCGATCATCACGAACCCGAAAAAGGCGGCGGACGCACTGCAGTGGGTGGTCAAGGAAATGGACCGTCGGTATGACGATCTAGCTCTTTATGGGTATCGGCACTTAGATGACTTCAATAAGGGGGTAAGCAGTGGGCGGGTCGAGGCATTAGCGGGCAGTGAACGGGTGCTGCACCCATACCCATATCTGCTGGTGGTTGTCGATGAGTTAGCCGATCTCATGATGGTGGCGCCGCGCGATGTCGAGGACGCAATCGTTCGGATCACCCAATTGGCCCGGGCCGCCGGTATTCATCTGGTCCTGGCGACGCAGCGCCCAAGTGTTGATGTCGTCACCGGGCTGATCAAAGCGAATGTGCCAAGTCGGCTCGCCTTTGCCACCTCAAGCCTTACCGACAGTCGGGTTATTTTGGATCAGCCAGGCGCCGAAAAGCTGGTGGGCCAAGGTGACGGCTTGTTCCTACCTATGGGGGCCAATAAGAGCCAACGTATTCAGGGTGCATTTGTTTCGGAGAATGAAATTCGGGCGGTGGTTTCGCATTGCAAGGCGCAGTCGGTTGCGGTCTACGCCGCTGACGTGACCTCAGCGGCAACCGGTGGCGTAAGGGAGGTCGATGGAGATATCGGTGACGACCTCGACGTATTACTCCAAGCCGTAGAACTGGTGGTCTCGACCCAATTTGGCTCGACGTCGATGCTGCAACGCAAGTTGCGGGTGGGGTTTGCTAAGGCGGGACGGCTAATGGACCTGATGGAGTCAAGGGGAGTGGTTGGGCCCAGTGAAGGTTCCAAAGCCCGGGACGTACTGGTGAAACCAGATGAGCTCCCGGAGATATTGGCGATGCTCCGGGGTGACAGCTAGCCGCGTGGGCGCAAGACCCATTGCCTGCCGACTAGCCCCAATTTTGTCCCCTGAAAAGCTAAACGAGTCGCGGGCATCGGCTACTGGCGAACTGCGTAACGTTGTATTCGCCACGATACCGTTGATCCTGGCGGACAATTGAGCGTTGGGTTGACCATCGAGGCTGCCCGCATGGCGCGCGGGGTCACTTGAAGGTCATTGCAGCCTACTGGGGCCTTGACCCGCAATCACTGTTGGATGAATTTGATTTGCAATTCGCGGACCGGATTTAGTCAACCTCTCCCTAATAGCTCAATTAACTACCGCTGACGACCGCACTGACGGTCGCTCCGTAGGCTGGGGCAGTGCCCCGGACAACCAGCAGTACCTCGCAAAGCGTGGCATTAGTGACACTGGGCTGCGCGCGCAATGCGGTCGATTCCGAGGAGCTCGCTGGTCGACTCACGGCCGCGGGCTGGACGATTGTTGATGATCCGGCAGCTGCCGATGCGGTTTTGGTGAATACCTGTGGATTTGTCGATGTCGCCAAGAAGGATTCGATTGACGCGATACTTGGTGTTGCAGCGTTGAAGGGTGAACTCGGTGGGCCGGGCGCGGTGGTCGCGGTGGGCTGCCTGTCAGAGCGGTACGGGCAGGAGTTGGCAACGCAGTTGCCGGAGGCCGACGCGGTATTGAGCTTTGATGATTATCCCGATATTGCCGAGCGGCTTAGGGCGATCGTGGCTGGTGATAGACCACTGGCGCACCAGCCAAGGGACCGTCGATCACTGCTGCCGATTTCGCCGGTCGATCGCCCAGCAGCCTTGGCCTCGATCCCCGGCCATGGTGCAAATGAACCGGTGCGCGTGCCCGGTTGGCAGCCACCGATTCTGCGCCGGCGCCTTGACGGTAGCCCGGTGGCGCCGGTGAAACTGGCGTCGGGTTGTGACCGCAGATGCACCTTCTGCGCGATCCCAGCATTTCGTGGCTCATTTATCTCGCGACCCGCCGCTGACATCATCGCCGAGGTCAATTGGCTGGTTGATCAGGGCGTGCAGGAAGTTATTTTAGTTAGCGAGAATTCGACCTCCTATGGCAAGGATCTCGGCGATATTCGGCTGATGGAGGCGCTACTGCCGGCAATCGGCAACGAAACCGCACTCCGTCGCTTGCAGGTTGCGTACTTGCAGCCGGCCGAGGTCCGCCCGGGCCTGATCGATGTCATCGCCAACACCCCCGTGGTGGCACCGTATTTCGATTTGTCCTTTCAGCATGCGAGCAGCTCGCTGCTACGGCGAATGCGCCGCTTCGGCGGGAGCCAGGACTTCCTGGCACTGATTGACCAGATCCGGGCGCTGAACCCAGAGGCGGGGATTAGGAGCAACGTCATCGTCGGTTTCCCGGGGGAGACCCAAGCCGAGTTCGACGAACTCGTGGATTTCTTAACCAAGGCGCGGCTAGATGCCATCGGGATATTTGGTTACAGCGATGAAGACGGAACCGAGGCAGCCACCTTTGACGGCAAATTATCTGACGAGGTTATCGCCGCGCGGGTCGAGATGATCTCCGCTATCGCCGAAGAAGTCATGGCGCAGCGGGCCGAGGACCGAATTGGCACCACGGTCCAGGTTTTGGTAGAGGCCGTTGAACTCACCGACGATGGTGAGCCGACCGGCCGGGTAATTGGTCGAGCTGGGCATCAAGGACCCGATGATGGCGCCACCATCATCGCTGCCTCAAGTCGCGGCAAGCGAGTGCAAGTCGGTGATTTCGTGGATGCGAATGTGGTCGATACCGAAGGGGTCGATCTACTGGCGGAGCCGGTATGAAGCCGGCGAGGCCGGATGCTGCGGGCGATCAAGTCACCGGCGCCTCCGCGGTCAATATCGCAAATTTCCTGACTGTGCTGCGCATTGCCTCTGTCCCACTAATGGTGGCCTTGCTGTTTACTTCCGGTGGGCATGATGAGAAATTGCGTTGGTGGGCGGCCGCGGTATTCGTTGTTGCGGCATTGACAGATCTCTTGGACGGTGCGATTGCCCGCCGCAAAGGCTTGGTTACGAATTTCGGGAAGATTGCGGACCCAATTGCCGACAAGGCCCTGATCGGGGCGGCGCTGATTTCGCTTTCCATCCTTGGTGATTTGGCTTGGGGGGTGACGATCGTCATTTTGGCCCGCGAGCTTGGGATAACCGTGTTGCGGTTTTGGGTCATTGAACATGGGGTTATCCCAGCGAGTCGGGGCGGCAAGGTCAAGACCGTTGCTCAGGGGGTGGCGATCACGATGTACATCGCACAGTTTCCGGGCCTGCCTTGGTGGCCGACGGCGAGCATGCTCATGATGGCCATTGCCGTAATCCTCACGATGGTTACCGGCGTCGACTACGTGGTGCGCGCCGTTCGAATGCGTAGCCGGGCAAAACCGCAGCCGGAAACAGCCTCATCATGACCACCGCGGCGGCCGTAGTAGCCGCTTGTATCAACCAGGGTGCCACTCTTGCCACCGCCGAATCACTGACCGCTGGGCTTGTTGCCGCGAGGCTCGGCGAGGTTTCTGGGTGTTCGGCCATGCTGCGGGGTGGGGTGATTGCCTACGCAAGCGAGGTGAAAGCCCAGGTGCTGGGTCTGGATCCGGTGCTGTTGGAGCGGGTGGTCAGTGAACCCGTGGCAGCGGCACTGGCCCGTTCCGTGACTGAACTCCTGTGTAGTGACATCGGCATCGGCACCACCGGGGTGGCCGGTCCCGATTGGCTGGCAGGCGAGCCACCTGGCACCGTCTGGATTGCGGCTTACGACGCGCGGACGATGAACTTGCGCACCGAGAAATTGGCCCTGCTGGGGGATCGGGCAGCGGTTCGGGAGGGGGCCGTGCAGGCGAGCTTCCACCTGGTGATGCGACTGCTAACCGGAGGCTAGGGAATACTCTTGGGTGCCGGCCGGTTAGCGTAGGGGTAGGGATAAGTGGCTGATTTGGTCGTTCCGGGTTAGCCTTTCACCAAGGGAGGCCATGATGATCGTGCTTCGGCAGGTAGTTGGCGACGAACTTCGTCGTCGCCGACAGGACCAGGGTCGTACCCTGCGTGACGTCTCGGCAGCAGCAGCGGTTTCACTTGGCTACCTTTCCGAAGTCGAGCGTGGGCAAAAAGAAGCATCGAGTGAATTACTCGCGGCCATTTGTGGCGCCCTCGATGTCCC
Organism: Actinomycetota bacterium; assembly: GCA_005798555.1. GTDB lineage: Bacteria > Actinomycetota > Actinomycetes > S36-B12 > S36-B12. The sequence continues at coordinate 2,958 of SYJA01000001.1, read as the reverse complement.
ACTTTCGGCGGTGCTCTCCTCGGTCAGTTCAAATATGGCGGAAGCTGAGACCGGTGACTTTGAGCCCCGAGTTTCCGCACTGGTTGTCTAACCTGCGGTGCGCCTGGCGGATTTCTGGGAGCGGATGGATCTCGTGCTGGGGCCGGCCTACTCGCGGTCCTGGGCAAATGACTTCGTCCTACCTGGTATTGGGCTTACCGTTCGTCAAGCAATCGCCGCAGGGGTCGAAACCCGGGAGATCTGGCGGGCGGTCTGCGCGGCTACCGAGGTCCCGTGCACCTTGATCTAGGTTGTTTCCATGCGGCTGCGTCGGGGGGCTCCAAGGGAGCTCTCGTATGTGACCGTCGTTACCTACGGCCGCACGGGAAGCACCGCAATCCAGGCGAGCCTTAATGCCTTGCCCGGTGTCTTGGTGCGAGGTGAGAATTACGGGGCCATGCGCGGCCTCGGAACCTACCTGCAGTCGATCGCAGAAGTTGCCGACCGCCACCACGCCCGCAGGCCCACCCATCCCTGGTATGGATCGGCGAACCTGGACCTGACCGGGTTATTGGCCGATATTCGGCGCCACGTCCTAGAGCAGGTCCTGCGGCCGGCGGCCGACACCCGCTGGATTGGGTTCAAGGAAGTTCGCTACGAGACTGGGCATTTCGCAAACTATGACGAGTTGCTGCAGCATTTGATTTTTCTTGGGCAGCTTTTCCCCGGCTTACGGTATTTGATGAATGTCCGGGCGCCAGCCGATGCGGCAAGTAGTGGTTGGTGGCCCAAGAATCCCGATGCCATCGAGGTACTAACAACCACTCGGGCTTGGCTTCTAGAGTCGGTCAAAGATCTAAATACCTTTTTCGGCACCCGTCGAGCCATTGGAGTTGCCTACGAGCGGTGGGCTGCGGACCCGCAAGTCTTAATCGATGCCTATGCCGGCCTTGGTTTGCCCCGAGCCGATGACGCGGTGCGCGCTGCATTAGGCGAGCGGCTTGAGCACGGGCCGCACCAGGGATCACGGCCCTAGTTTGATGGCCACCCAAGTAGCCCTTTCGGACGCGGCCGTTGCCGAGGTGCAAAAGCGCACCATTTGGGTGCTGTCGTCGGCACAAGTACTAAGCGGAATTGCAATCGCCGGCGCAGTGCCTGTTGGTGCACTAATGGCCGCCTCAATTGCTGGGTCGGATGCCGCAGCAGGCTTGGCGCAAACATTTGGCATCGTTGGTTCAGTATTGATGGCCTTGCCACTGGCCCAAGTCGCGCTGAGTCAAGGTCGGCGCGTGGCCTTAAGCACGGGTTTCGGCATCGGCGCAGTGGGTGCGGTGATAATCATTTATGGCGCGGTGCTGCGCAATCTGGCCCTGGTATATCTGGGTTGCACGGTCTTTGGCGTCGCATCGGCCGCCGGGTATCAAGCCCGCTACACGGCAACGGATCTGGCCGTAGAAGAGCACCGAGCACGCGCCCTTTCCTGGGTGGTGTGGGCAGGAACCATTGGTGCCGTACTCGGACCGAACCTACTGAATTTCGCCGGTTCGATCGGGATGGCGCTAGGCCTGCCGCAGCTTTCCGGGCCCTATGTCATCTCGGCGGTCACCTTGCTGTCGGCGACCGTGGTCCTCTTCTTGTTTCTGCGGCCTGATCCCTACTTGCTCGCGACCGCGAATCGGGCCGAAAAATTCGGTGCCGTTGCGCGACCTAAATTGCGGGACGCCCTAGGGCATGTGCGAGGGCGGCCCCGGGCCATCTTGGGGATTACCGCTGTGTCGATTGGGCATGTGGTGATGGTGATGGTGATGGTCATGACGCCAATCCATATGGCCCATGTTGATGTGTCCTTGCAGCTCATCGGGTTGGTAATCAGTGTGCACGTTGCCGGGATGTACGCCTTTTCACCGATTGTCGGCTGGGGGGTGGACCGACTTGGTCGAATTCAGGTAATCGTCATCGGAATTGTGATCTTGGCGGCCGCCTGCAGCATTTCGGGCTTAGCCCCTGGCAGCAGCACCTGGCAATTGGGTATCGGTTTGTTCTTGCTGGGCTTGGGGTGGTCCTGCACCCTAATTGCCGGGTCCACACTATTGACCGACGAGGTAGGGGCAGCGGATCGTCCCGCGGTGCAGGGCCTGTCGGATCTGGTGATGAATGTCGCCGGCGGGGTCGGTGGTGCCAGCGCGGGCGTGGTCGTGCTCTTCACCTCATATGCCGCTCTTTGTGGGGTGTCTTTGGTCCCGTTGATCGGCCTGGGTGTACTCGTAGCACTTCCGGCGTGTCGTCGCCATTCGAACACCCGTTCGATGTAGATTCCGGTCACGAGATCAGGTGGGTTCTCCTCCACACCGGCTAGTTCGGAGGTGGTGGCCAGCCCGCCGATGTCAGAGGGTCGCCTTACCTTTCGTAAAACAACGAACATGACCACCGACAAGACAGGGGAGAACCACCCATGGCCAGTACAGCCGGTGACCGCGAGAAGGCCCTGGATGCCGCACTCGCCCAAATCGAACGGCAATTCGGCAAAGGCTCAGTGATGCGGCTGGGTGAGGAGGGTCGGATCCCGATCGATGTGATCCCGACCGGCTCGATTGCCCTGGACGTGGCCCTTGGTATCGGCGGGTTACCACGCGGGCGCATCGTTGAGATTTACGGCCCCGAATCATCCGGTAAAACCACCTTGGCCCTGCACGCGATCGCAAATGTGCAGGCCGCAGGTGGACTAGCAGCCTTCATTGATGCCGAGCACGCACTTGATCCCGACTACGCCGCACGGTTGGGGATTGACCTCGACAGCTTGTATGTCTCGCAGCCCGACACCGGCGAACAGGCCTTGGAGATCACCGACACCTTGGTGCGATCAGGCGCCCTTGACCTGATCGTGATCGACTCCGTCGCCGCGCTGGTTCCACGGGCGGAGATCGAAGGCGAAATGGGCGATAGCCATGTTGGCCTGCAGGCGCGCTTGATGAGCCAGGC
>SYJA01000090.1 GCA_005798555.1 Actinomycetota bacterium | reverse complement strand
TGTGCGGCATCGCCGAGGACCCAACCTGCCCTGGCCTAAAGCCCTCGGTCACTAAATCATGGCTTGCCATCAAGCGAATAGAGGTGGCGAGTGATGACGGTGCTGAGGCAAGCTGCATCAAAGCCGACACCACATCGAAGTCAAGTGATCGTGGATACACCTGGCCGACGCTGCTGAACACCTGCTTGAATCCAAGGTGCCCGGCTATCGCATCCTCCAACTCAGCCAACTTGGAGTCGTCGCCGTCGAAAACATCGAGCATGTCCTGGGCGGTGCCCACCGGGCCCTTGATACCGCGCAGCGGGTAGCGCGAAATCAGTTCGTCAAGCCGCTCATATGCAACAAGTAGTTCATCGGCTGCGGATGCGAAGCGCTTACCCAGTGTGGTGATCTGGGCCGGCACATTGTGCGATCGGCCCGCGATTGCGGTATCGGAATACCGAACCGCCAACTCAGACAACCTCGCGAGCGCAGAGATTACCTTCACTCGCACCAACATCAAAGACTCTCGGACCTGAAATTGCTCGATATTCTCGGTGACATCACGCGAGGTCATGCCCAGGTGGATCAGCTCGTATCCGGCCAGCGCATTGAACTCCTCGATGCGGGCCTTGACATCGTGCTTGGTGGTTCGCTCCCGCGCCTCGATTGAGGGGAGGTCAACTGATTCAAGCACCGCTTGGTAGGAGGCAATCGCACCGGCCGGGATCACCATTCCAAGTTTCACTTGGACCGTGAGCACCGCGAGCCAAAGCCTGCGCTCCAGCACGATCTTGGCTGCCGGTGACCAGATGGCAACCATCGAATTGGATGCATAACGGCCAGCTAGGACATTGGGGACCTGCTGGGCGGATGTCACGGACTTATTGTTCCACGCGCCCTGCACGCGTCCAACTTACCGGCCAGAACGCCGATTTCGCGCTCGTGGCTTACTTCACGCCCGAGTTCGAATCGGTGATGTCGTCCTGGGTTAGACAGCCGACCGGATTCTGCGCGGCGAGGCTGTAAAGGGACGGGTCATTGCGAACGGCGATCCAGCCGCTTTCAATGGAACTCAAGGTGGTGAGCATCGAAGCCGACTTGGCTGGCGCTAGGTAATTGGCGAGACAAGCGTGCCATGGCGCAGTACTGCCAGTCTTGGCGAAGAAAACCCCCGTCTCGATCATGCCCATGCCATTGGCTTTCCAGTTCGAGTTGTAGTCACTGACCGTGCCGATCCGCTGGCCAGCTTTTACTTTGTCGCCGACTTTCACGGTCGCATTGATCAGGTGCTCATGCTCGAAGAGAATGGCAGCGCCACCTTGCGTGCAGGCTGTACCGGTGGGCGCTACCCGGACGCTGTAGTCATTGCTGTACAGCTGTGGAACGTCACAGACCGTGCCATCGAGCATGGAGATCACCGGGGTGCCCAGCGGAGCGATGAAGGCCATCTGTGGCTCCAGGATCCCTTGCACTACATCTCCATACAGGCCAACAATTCGACTGTACGCCGCGGTGTCGGCCGGGTTGCTAAAAGTAGGTGGCGTGACACCCTTCAACTGCATCACGCCGGCTTTGCCCGATGCGCTGTCGTAGGGGTCAAGTGCCAGGCCCCAATTCTGGATAACCTTCGGAATACTGGCGTTGGATGTAATGCTGCTGGAGCCACTACCGCTAGAACTGCTGCCGCTCCCGCCACCGGAGGCGACTTTCACCCAAACGAGTTTGCCGCCTTTCTTCACGCAACGCAGATCACTATTGCCCACATGCAGCGTGACCCCGGCTTTCGTGCACTTGGCTCCTGGCTTGGTCGCGGCATTGGCCATCGGCGAGGCCACCGCGGTCAGCAGCACTGCAACCGCCCCGAGTGCGGTGATCCTGACGATCGGATGTAGTGCCACGACGGCCTCCCCCTTGCTCGCTTCGGAAATCTCGACAAAACCCTACCCCGATGCGCTGGCAATCGCCGCAATATCAGTACGGAAATGCGACCCGGCCAAGGTGATCAGGGCAATTGCCCCGTACGCCCGCTCGCGGGCCTGCGCGAGCTGATCCCCGGTGGCCGTGACCGAGAGCACCCGGCCACCGGCCGACACCAGCTCGCCCTTCGGGTTAACTGCGGTGCCAGCGTGCAGGACGTTCACGCCGGGAACCTCATTGGCAGCCTCGATCCCCGAGATGAGGTCACCGGTGCGGGGGGTCTCGGGGTAGTTATGCGCCGCGATGACAACAGTGACGGCAGACTCCTGGCGCCAGGCAAGTGGCGGTAAATCAGCGAGTCGGCCGGTGGCAGCCGCCAGCAGCAACCGACCCAGCGGTGACGCCAACCGGGCCAAGACCACCTGGGTCTCCGGGTCCCCAAAGCGCGCATTGAATTCGATTACCCGGGTACCCCTGGCGGTTAAAGCCAATCCGGCATACAGCAGGCCGACAAATGGGGTACCCCGATGACGCATGGCATCGACCATCGGCTGGAGCACCCGGCCGGTTACGTCGGAGACGAGATGCTCCGGTGCCCACGGCAGTGGCGAGTACGCGCCCATCCCTCCGGTATTGGGGCCTTCGTCGTCGTCGCGGACACGCTTGAAATCTTGCGCCGGCTGCAGCGGCACGATGGTGGTGCCATCGGTGATTCCGAACAATGAAACTTCGGGGCCGTCTAGATACTCCTCGATTACTACTTGAGCATCTGCAGCGCGCGCCAAACAGAATTGAGCATGCGCAAGAGCCTCGGCTCGATTATTTGTCACGACAACGCCTTTGCCGGCGGCCAAGCCATCATCCTTGACCACATACGGTGCACCGAACTGATCGATAGCGGCCCCAACTTCAGCGATCGTGGTGCAGACATGTGCCAGTGCGGTTGGCACGCTCGCCTCGGCCATCACCTGTTTTGCGAATGCCTTGCTCCCCTCCAACTGCGCGGCAGCAGCCGATGGCCCAAAGCAGGCAATCCCTCGACCGCGAACCGCATCGGCAGCGCCGGCAACGAGCGGGACCTCAGGGCCGATGACGACGAGGTCGACCGCCAATTTCGCAGCTAGCTCACCAATCGCCACCGGATCACTTACCGCCACCTGATGGGTTTCGACAACACCGGCGATGCCCGCGTTGCCGGGCGCGCAAATCACGCCTTCGACTTCGTCATCGTCGAGCAGGGCATTGATTAGGGCGTGCTCGCGCGCACCCGACCCAATGACAAGAACTCTCACGCTAGGAGCCGGCGTAGTGCTTATCGGTCAAGGTGAGAACCTCGTCCAGAATCGCAAGACCTTCCTTGGCCTGCTCAGGGGTGACTACACATGGGGGCACCACGTGCACCCGGTTCATGATCGAGAATGGCAGGTAGCCGCGCTTACGGCACTCGGCCACGATTTCAGCCATCGCCGGGGAGGTGCCCGGGTACTCCGCCAACGGGGCCTTGGTCTTTCGGTCTGAGACCAACTCGATGGCCCAGAACACGCCCAGGCCTCGAACATCGCCGATCACCGGGTGCCGGTCCTGGAGTTCGAGTAGCCCAGGCCCGATGACATCCGTGCCGATGGCCGCTGCGTTCTCGACCACGCCTTCTTCTTTCATCGCATTGATCGAGGCCACGATGGAGGCGGCCGCAAGGGGATGACCGGAGTAGGTGAGGCCACCGGGGAAAACCTTGGTATCGAAAGTCGCCGCGATCTCATCGGAGATCACCACGCCACCGACGGGCACATAGCCGGAGTTCGAACCCTTGGCGAAGACGATGAGGTCAGGCTTGACGTCAAAGTTGTCAAAGGCAAACCACTTGCCGGTGCGCGCGAACCCGGCCATTACCTCGTCAAGAATGAGAATGATGCCGTACTTATCGCAGAGGGCGCGAACGCCGGCGAGATAGCCCGGGGGTGGCACCAGGATGCCACCGGTGCCGACCACGGTCTCGATCAGAATGCAGCCGATCGTGCTCGGCCCTTCGAAGATGATTACCTGCTCTAGGTGCTCTAGGGCGCGCACTGACTCTTCTTCTGCCGACTTCGCCCAGAAGACCGACCGGTAAAGGAAAGGGCCAAAGAAGTGCACGTGCTGGGTTGAGTACTCATTCGGCCAACGCCGTTGATCACCTGTCGCGGCAATCGCGGCTCCGGTGTTGCCGTGGTACGAGCGATAGAAGGAAAGCACCTTGTGCTTGTGGGTGTGAATCCGCGCCAGCCGAATGGCGTTCTCGTTCGCATCAGCGCCGCCGTTAGTGAAGAAGACTTTGTTCATGCCAGCGGGAGCGAGGTCGGCGATCAGCTTGGCCGCTTCGCCACGCTTGTCATTGGCATGCTGCGGGGCGATGGTTGCCATTACCGCAACCTGGTCTTGGATCGCCTTGACGACCTTTGGGTGCTGGTGACCGATGTTGACGTTCACCAACTGCGAGGAGAAATCCAAGTACCGATTGCCCTCGTAATCCCACACATAGCAGCCCTCGGCCGCCGCCGGCGTGAACGGGTTCAGGGCGCCCTGCGCACTCCAGGAGTGAAAGACATGGGCTCGGTCTAGGTCAAAGACGCGCTTGCCCTCGGCTGGGTCGGCGGTGAATGTCATGGCGGGCTCCCTGTCTTGGCATTATTAATCGCGGTCAGTTGTTATAGCCCACTTTAGAACCGGGCCAATGTTCAGCATATTTCGGGGCGATCATTTAAGGGGGTTCACCCAACGAATATTTGGAAAACGCGCAAAGTCGGAGTCTGCGGAATACACGGTGCCCCCGAACTCGAGTGCCAGTGCTCCTAAATGGGCATCGTTGACCAGATTCCCGCCCACTGAGGTAGGGACCAGCAGCGAACGTAGGGCCTGCGGGTGCCTGCGGGTTGGTTGGAGTACCTGCACCGACGGCAAGTCGAGCCACTCTTCTACTGGCGCCAATAGGTCACTTACCCCGATCGGGTTGATTGTTATCCGGGGGGATGACAACATCCGCACGTATGCGATTAGGACCAGCCAACTCAACCCGACAGCCTCGTCACTGTTTAAGGTGCTAGTCCACCAAGCGTTCGCGCGCTCGTGAAAAACTGATCTAACGTCTGCCGCATAAATCAGCAGGTTCGCATCAGGAATAATCATCTTGAGCCGCTGCCGCCATTAACCGCGCCGTGACCGCAAGCAGGTACTCATCATCCATCTCCGCAACCAGATCTAGAGCTTTGGTGACGTCGATTCCCTCCCGAACTCCCGCGTCAAAGGTGCGCACCACGACTGGTGCTCGAGGAGCGGGGGCCACGGCCATGCCGCGCCGAAGGTACCGATTCAGCACGGTCTTAAAGGGTTGTCCGGTATTACGAGATTCCTCTTGGAGCGCCATGGCCAAATCATCGTCCAAGGTGAGTGTTGTTCGCATGGACCAATACTAGCCTGTTGGCATCAAGACATCAAGCCTGCAGACATCATGATGCCTCATTGCTGTTTTCCAGCCTCTCCAACAGTCCAGCCTTGACCGCCGGCCAGTCGTCCGCAACCACCGAAAACATGACGGTGTCGCGCACCGATCCATCCTGACGGCGCTGGTACTGGCGAAGTACCCCTTCTTTGGTGGCGCCAACCCGCGCGATGGCCGCTTGGCTGCGCACATTTCGAATATCGGTTTTAAGTTGCACCCGACCCATCCCGGACACTTCGAAGGCCCAGGTCATCAGCAGTAGCTTGCATTCGGGATTGACCACCGATCCCCAGACCGCTGGCGCATAAAGGGTGAAGCCGATTTCGAGTCTGGCATCAACGGTTGACACCTCCAGATAGGACGTGGTGCCGACCACCTCACCGTTTTGCCGGACGACCCAAGGCCAGCGGCCAACTTCATTCGCCGCTCCCAAGGTGTCGGCCAACGCACCGACGGAATCCGGGCGGCCGCGTACATGGGTCCAAACTGAGTCGTGATCGAGCACCGCGAATAATTCAGCCGCATCACTTTCTCGAGCAGGGGTCAAGGTGACGTTGCTACCGGCCAGAACCGTGTCCGCCGGCATCGGCCACTGCACGTAGTTCTTCATGGCGCGCTGGTGTCCACTACCCCAGTAGATCGTTAATCGCGATGGTGGCATCACGATCTTGCCCAACGCCGATGGCGCTGATTCGAGTGCCGGAGATATCCTCGAGGAACTTCACGTAGTTGCGGGCAGCCACCGGGAGGTCGTCGAATTCTCGCGCCCCCGAGATGTCCTCGGCCCAACCGGGCATATTCTCGTAGATCGGCTTGGCGTGATGGAAGCCGGTTTGGGTCATCGGGAGTTCTTCGCAGCGCGTGCCATCAACCTCATACGCAACACAAACAGGTATCTGCTCGAACCCGGTTAGCACATCTAGTTTGGTCAGGAAAGTGTCGGTCAGGCCGTTAACCCGCGTGGCAAACCGTGCGATCGGCGCATCGAACCAGCCACACCGACGCGGCCGCCCGGTAGTGACACCGCGCTCCCCACCGATCGTGCGCAGGCGCTCACCGCTCTCGTCGAGGAGTTCGGTTGGGAATGGGCCAGATCCAACCCTGGTGACATACGCCTTCAAGATGCCGATGACACCGGTGATGCGAGTTGGCCCGATGCCACTGCCGGTGCAGGCACCACCGGCCGTCGCATTACTTGAGGTCACAAATGGATAAGTTCCGTGGTCGACGTCAAGGAGGGTGCCTTGACCGCCTTCGAGAAGAACCACCATGTCGTCGTCAAGGGCCTTATTGAGTAGAAGTGAGGTGTCGGCGACATAGGGGCGCAAAATCTCGGCAAAGGCAAGCAGCTCATCGGTCACGGCAGCTGGATCAAGGGCGCGGCGGTTGAATACTTTGACCAACGTCTGGTTCTTGTTCGCCAGTGCCCCTTCGACTTTTTGCTGCAGGATCGACGGGTCGAATAGGTCCTGCACGCGAATGCCGACGCGCGCGATTTTATCGCTGTAGGTCGGGCCGATCCCGCGACCGGTCGTGCCGATCTTCGCGTGACCAAGGAAGCGCTCGGTGACCTTGTCGAGGGTGACGTGGTACGAGGTGATCAAGTGGGCGTTGGCGCTGATCACCAGCTTCGAGGTGTCGATGCCGCGCTCGTTCAGCGCGGTCATCTCCCCGATCAGCACCGCCGGATCGATGACGACCCCGTTGCCGATGACCGGCACGACGTCGGGGGTCAAGATCCCGCTGGGGAGTAGGTGCAAAGCGAATTTCTGGTCGCCGATAACAACGGTGTGACCAGCATTGTTGCCACCTTGATACCTGACGACGTAGTCGACGCGGCCGCCGAGCAGGTCAGTTGCCTTGCCCTTGCCCTCGTCGCCCCATTGTGAACCGACAAGAACTATGGCAGGCATGCCCTCAGGGTATCGGAGAATCAGGCTGGGGAAGCGAGCCGCTCGGCGATCCGTTGGCCCAGGGCCGTGCCCGACAGCCAGGCGGTCTCAACCCTTGGGCCACCGGCCCAGGCGTCACTTGCCAGCCCGATATTGACGTCATCGTCTAGGTAGCACTCATCAGCCCAAGCGATAAGTGGCCTCGCGTAGGTCCAACGCTGGATATCAACCCAGATCGGCTGCTCGGTCAAGGCAAGAATCCGTTGCAGCGCGGCTAGGACAATTGGAGTGACCGCCGCCGGATCGGCCAGATGACCGGCAACCAGGACCGGATTGACATGCGCGACCAAGACCGGGGCGCCGTTCCCGCGCCGGCTGCCGTCATTGGCTATCCAAGTGAGTACTTCGTCGTCGTTGACGAAGACTCCATCAAATGGCGCCCAGCAGGTATTTTGGAAGACCGCCGTCACCGCGAAGGTCGGCTCCCACACCACCCCGCAGGTTGCCTGGATCGTTGCTTCTAGTTGGGGAGACTGCGAATCAAGGATTGCGCGCGCTTGCGGATCCGGCATACACAGTGCCACCGCTGTTGCCGGCACCTCGTCGACCGTCAGGTGGTCACCCGCGAAGGACACCACCTCAACACTGTGATTGCTGGTTATCCGGGTGCTTGGCAGCCTCGAGGCCAGATCTGCCACCAATGAACGCAATCCACCAACCGCCGCGTATCGCATCGGCCCCCCGCGCACCCCGGCAACACCTTGGGGGGTGGCCAGGTGAAATGAGTCGGTCCAAGCACGTGCGAGACCGCGCACCTGCCAGTCGTCAACCACCGCTCTGAAACCTTCGGCGCTCGCCGTGAAGTAGGACGCACCGATATCGACGACGTGCCCGTCATACTCGGTTCCCGAGTCACGGATTACCCGCGACGCCATCCGGCCACCGAGCTTGTGGCCTCGATCGAGGAGCTCCACCGAGACGCCGCGGGCATTGAGCTCGCCGGCGCATGCTACGCCGCTGATGCCACCACCAACAACGATGACCATGTACTACGCAGCCGGAATACTCGGGTCGCAGTCACTGAGAAAGGCACTGATGCGATCTGCTTCGTCAGTTTCATTGATCGCAGTGGAAGCACGGCCCAGGGCGCGCAGGCACCGCAGGAAACCCTGATTGGGCTGATGGCTCCAAGGCACCGGGCCGTGGCCCTTCCAGCCGGCCCGGCGCAGTGCATCAAGCCCGCGGTGATAGCCAACGCGGGCGAAGGCGTACGACTCAACGACGGCCCCCGCCGTCCAGGCCTGATCACTGAGGGCTGCCCAGGCCAGTGAGCTGGTTGGGTAGGCGCGCGCTACCGAATCCGGGGGGTCACCGGCCGCAAGTGCCGTTACGGCCCCCGTGTCAATTGGCAGGAAGGTCGGCGGTGGCCCGCCGAGTAAGTCGTGACCAACACTCATCGAAAAACTCCAACCCCTGAACCGCTACCTGGCCTGAGAACCACTACAGATTGTGGAACCTAACGCCATCTGGTTGAAACCCGGGGTGGGGGCCCGGTTCAACTGCTATTTTGCACCGGTGGACCCATCGCCGGCTGCGCCCGCGGGCGCCTCAGTAGTAACCCACTATCAGCTCGCACCGGGCACCCACGAGGCCTTTGCCCGGGCTCAGGGTGAGATTTCGCTGGCGCTGGCGGGCTCTCCCTTATATACCGGCTCTGAAATGCACACGGATCCGTCCGGTGACCAGCAGACCGTGGTGCGGCGGTTCAGCAACGCGCAGGCTGCGAAAACCTGGCTTGCGAGCCCTGACCGCGAGGCCTTCGAATCCGGTCTTGCCCAGATGTGCTCAGTAAAGCCAATAACCAACATTCTGCTACCGGTGCTAAACGTCGATGCCGTCGGTGCCACTTCGGTAATCACCACTCGCGTCAAAGCCGGCCAAGACTCATGGTTCGCCGAGTGGCAAGGGCGGATCGGTGCCGCGCAGCAGCAGTTCCCGGGGTATGTCGGCCAACGCGTGCAGGCACCAATACCCGGTGTTAATGCCGATTGGGTCGCCATCATCGCCTTCGACACATCAGAGCATCTACGCGCCTGGACAGACAGCCCCGAGCGCAAGGCGCTGGTTTCGGAGTCCGCTCCTTATGTCGAGAGATATGACGTGCGCACCGCCAACTCCGCCTTCGAGAGTTGGTTCGCCCGCTCCGAGCGCGGCGCCAAGCCACCGCCCGCCTGGAAACTAACTTCGATCGTGCTCCTCGTGCTCTATCCAATCGTGATGCTCGAGATTTTCACCCTGAACAAGCTAACCTTCGATCTGCACTTTGAGGCCGCTGTCGCTGTCTTCATCGGTAATCTCGTGAGCGTTGCCGTAACTGGATTCCTGCTCATCCCGTGGGCCTCCAGGGCACTAAACTGGTGGCTCGTTCCGCCGGAGGCTGCGGCCACCAAGCGGACCGCCCTCGGAGCCGCTTTAATGATCGGGCTCTACGCAGTCTGTGTACTAATTTTCGCCCTTCTCACCACATGGGATCCTGCGTTACTGTCGCAGTAATTCCTCGCAATCCTTTCAAGGAGAATCAAATGATGACAGTGCACCGCGGCTATGTCTTCCACATCGCTGGATCACCACTGGTGACCGAGGCAGTGGCCAATCTGGCGCATTACCCGGACGGCGCACTAGTCGTTGACGACAAGGGCATCATCACATGGTGCGGTTCCTGGTCGGAGTTACCCGCAGAGTTTGCCACTGCTACCACGGTTGACCACCATGGTGCGTTCTTGCTGCCAGGCTTCGTTGACACCCATTTGCATTTTCCACAGGTGTGGTGCGGTGACTCATACGGCGGCGGCCAGTTGCTGGAGTGGCTGAACAACTGCATCTTCCCCTCTGAATCGAAGTTGCAGGACCGCGGATACGCGAAGGCGGCAGCCGTCGAATTGGTCGACCGGATGATCACCGCGGGCACGACAAATGGCCTCATTTTCGGATCTGCTTTCCCGCACGCACAGGACTTTCTCTTCGAGGAGGCTCGGGATCGTGGTCTGCGCATCGTCGCTGGTCGTGGCATCCAGACCACGGGGCCGGCGTCCGGCCACCTGCTGATGACAAGTGAAGCAGATGCCATCACGCTCACCCGCGAGGAGATCGAGAAGTGGCACCCCCTCGATGCCGAGGAGCGGCGGCATGCACTCCAATTTGTCGCAATAGTGCCGCGCTTCAGCTTGTCCGTCACTCCGACGACTCTCGCGGCACTCGGTGATCTCTACGACGAATACCGTGACAAAGGCGTCTACTTCACCTCCCATCTAAATGAGAATGCACGACCCGGCACCGGTGAGATCGACAGCACCAAAGCGGTCTATCAAGTTGACAGCTATCTCGATACCTATGACGGCAAATTCCTGCCGGGGTCGAAGGTCGGGGGCAAGACCCTGCTTGGCCCGCGCAGCGTCATGGCGCACTCGGTGCACTGCACCGATGCCGAACTCGCCAGAATGGCCGAGACCGGCACTTCGATTGCCCACTGCCCGGTCTCGCAACTGTTCCTGGGATCCGGAACATTGCCCTGGAAGCGCACCGTGGCCTCGGGGGTCAATATCGCAATTGGCAGCGACTGGGGGGCGGGCGATGAGTGGTTCATTCCGCAGGTGCTCAACTCCTGCTTCAAGGTGCACATCTCCGAACGGCAGCCGGTCGGCATCGATCCCTACCCAAGTGATGACCAGTCCTTGTCGCTGCATCCGGCCGAACTGCTCTTCACCGGCACGCTTGCCGGAGCGCGCGCCCTCGCCCTTGAAGACCGCACGGGCAACTTCGATATCGGAAAGGAAGCCGACTTCGTGGTGCTGGACCCGAGCAAGTGGGACATGTACGGCCAGACCCTGGCCCTGATGCACCCGTCTGACGACCCCACCACCCGGCGCGACGCCTTCCTTTTCGCGGTGATCATGCTGGCACGCGAGAAGGCACTCACCGAGACTTATGTGCGCGGGCGCAAGCTCGAGACCTCGACCGGACGCAAGTAGTTCAGTCCCCGCCAGTGGGCAATACGGTACTCAACGCAGTTTCGTACCGCTGGACCGCAGGTCCTCGCAGCAGCGGGCCACTCGATCCTACGAGATCTTGAGCAGTGGCTCCATGAAGCTGGGCAGTTTGTCCTTTGGGCAGTGGTCGGTATACAGGGCGATATTTAAGTTGTAATGCTTGGCGATGGAGTGCGCGAACTCGGCAAGAGCCGTCGCGCCGGCCACCATTTCTTTCACCGTCTGACCTGATGCGAACTCCGCTCCGCCCCACGACACCTGAACGATGCCATCGCTCTCAGCTTCGGCGGATCCCCGAATCGCCGGATAGGCGAACTTGCCGGCCTTTGCACGATCGAGCATTTGGGCATACACCTCGGGGGATACGATTGGCATCAGGACTCCAGTTGTAGGTCAAGGGCGCTGAACGATCGTTATCAGTTCACCCGATTATTGCGCCCGTGTTACGCGTCTCCGCCTGCAGATCCCGCAGGGATTTTGAGAGTAGGCCGCCCAAGAGAGCAAGCACCACGATGCCCGCGGCGAGTAAGAAACCTGTCTTCAGGCCGACGAAGGCAATAAGTGGACCCGCTAAGGCCAACCCAATTGGCCCGAACATCAAGGTGCCCATGGCGTCATAGGCGGAGACTCGTGACAGCGCCTCACGCGGGATGTGCGTTTGGAGCGCGGTGAACCATAGGACCATGAACAACTCGATCGCGATTCCCCAGATAAATGCGCCCAAGGCTACCACCACCAGCGGTGCGGTAAAGGCCAATAACAGCACCCAGAGCGGGAATGCGAAGGAAATAATCATGCCGAAAAGCAGTGGCCGCGAGGCGTGGATCTTGGAGGCAACCACCGCCCCGATCAGCAAGCCAACCGACATGGAACCGAGCACGAATGCCCAGCCGGCCGGCCCGCCATAGGACTCATTGGCCAACACCGGGCCCATGACTTCCTCAACTCCGCGTATCACCATCACCGCCACGCTGAATGAAAGCACAATCGCGACAACCCATTTATATGAGATAAAAAGCCGCCAGCCGTGAATTAGGTCACCCAGCATTGATTCACCTGATCTATGCGGCTTGGAAGCATGTCTAAATGTGAAGACCAAAAAACCCGCGAGGAGAAACGATGCGGAGTCGACCATGATCGCCACACCAGATCCGAACAGTGCCACCAGCAACCCGCCCACCGCGCTACCGACAATGAGCCCGGCATTGCTCGCCACACTGATATAGGCATTGGCCGGTTGCAAGTGCTCATCGTCGACCACATCCGGTACCAAACCCGGGTAGGCCGGATACCACAAGCCATTTAGCACCCCAGAAATAATGGATAGGACCACGAGCAGTGGCACGGTGGCCGTGCCGGTTATGAACAGCAACCCCATCACAGCCACCACCAAACTGATGGCGACATCACTTGCTGAAATAACGCGGGCGCGACCAAGGCGATCCGCGATCACCCCGCCGATTGGAAGCACGATAACCATCGGCAAGGCCTGTGCTGCCAGCACCAGACTAAGTGAGGTTGGTGTTGCACCTTCAAGATCCAAGACCCCAAAAGCCAAAGCGATCGGGGCGATGCCGTTACCAATATTACTTATCGTGCGGGCGATGAACAGTTTTTGAAACTTGCGGTCGGTCAGCAGCACGCGGGTCGGGATCGACATCATGGCAATTGCCCAAAACGGTGTTGGCATATCCAAGCGTGCATTGCAATAGCGGCAGCAGCACCAGCGTTAATTGACCTGGTTGAACCATATTGGGCTATCGAGAGCACCGAGCAACAAACTTCGCGCGCCTCCTTGGTTAAGCCTTCGCCTTCTTGGCCAAATAGCAGCACACATTTCTCGGGAAGGGTAAAGGTCTCCAGCGGCACCGAGCCTGGCAGGTTATCAACACCAATGAGCACTAGGTCATTCTCCCGCGCCCAGTCCGCCAAAGCCGGTGGACTCAGGTGGTGGCGCACCTGCTGATACCGATCGGTGACCATGGCACCGCGCCGGTTCCACCTCTTTCTCCCCACAATATGGACTTCCTTGGCCAAGAATGCATTGGCGGTTCTGACAACCGAACCGATATTGAAGTCGTGCTGGAAGTTTTCAATGGCCACGTGAAATGGGTGACGCCTAGCGTCGAGATCGGCTACCACCGCATCAAGGGACCAGTAGCGGTACTTGTCTACGACATTGCGCCGGTCGCCCTCGGCCAGTAGTTCCGGGTCGTAGTAATCGCCGGTCGGCCAAGGTTTTGGGTATGGTCCGACCCCGACTTCGGCCGGTACTTCCGGGAATTCCACGCCTCCGACGATAGCCTCAACCACATGCATGAGCTGGCATCACTTGTCCAAACCCTCGGCCCAGACCCGGAAGCCCTACTCAAAAGTTTCGGAACGGTGGCTTTTTGGGTGGCGCTGGCGATAATTTTCGCCGAATGCGGGTTGCTAATCGGGTTCTTCCTGCCCGGTGACTCGCTGCTGTTCGTAGTCGGCATGCTAATCGCCCAGGGCTTCATCGCCATCAATATTGGTGTCGCGGTCCTGCTCTTGATTCTTGCCGCAATCATCGGAAATGTCGTCGGCTACTGGATCGGGCTCAAAGCCGGCCCGGCGCTCTTCAAACGCCCCGACTCCAAGTTATTCAAGCAAGAATACGTTGACAAGACCCACGCCTTCTTCGAGAAGTATGGGGCCCGCGCAATTGTCCTGGCCCGATTCGTGCCAATAGTTCGCACCTTCATCACCGCAATCGCCGGGGTTGGCAGGATGGACTTTCGCAAGTACCTGATTTTTAGTTTCATCGGTGCGGTGCTTTGGGCCGGCCTCGTCACCCTCGCTGGCTACTTCCTTGGAAATATCGAGTTCGTCCAAAAGAATATAGAGATCATTTTGATTCTCGTAGTGTTCGTCAGCATTTTGCCAATCATCTTTGAGTACGTGAAGCATCGACGGGAGCGTGCTGCCGGCGAGGGTAGCTAGTCCAAGCCAAGATCCGCTAGCGAAAACGCCGACCGATACTCGAAGCCGCGTGCCACGACGGCCGGGCCGGCGCCGCGATCGACTATGACGGCAACGGCAACGGTGGTTGCACCCACTCGGTCGAGGGCGTCGACCGCGGCCAGCACCGATGACCCGGTCGTCGAAGTATCCTCGACGGCAAGCACCCGAGCACCCGACACATCCGGACCTTCGATTTGCTTTTGCAATCCGTGCTGCTTCTCCGACTTGCGCACCACGAAGGCGTTCAGTAAGACACCCGACCGCGCGGCATCGTGCATCATCGCGGTCGCTACCGGGTCGGCGCCAAGGGTCAGGCCGCCGACCGCGGTGAACTCCAAGTCGCTGGTCAACTCCCTCATCACCGTTCCGACCAAGGGTGCGGCTACCGCGTCCAATGTCACCCGCCTTAGATCTACGTAATATTCGGCTTCGCGCCCACTCGATAAGGTCACCTTCCCGTGGACCACCGCTTTTCTGATGATCTCCTGACGAAGCTGCTCCCACGCTGGTGACCTAGTCATGCCCCAAGCCTATGCTTATCGGGTGAGCACCGGGCTGTCTGGATGAGCACCGGCAGCATCGTCGCCCTGCCCGGTGGTGATCTTGAATTTCACCTCGAATTAGGCACAGCGGTTCGAGAACTGGGCGGCAAAGTCTTCGCGATCGACCTACCACCTGCTTCCCCAGCGCCGATGTCCGTGTTGATCTGCGCGCGAATCCATGAACTAGGGCCCGCCGCGCCACTGGTAGTGGTCGCACCGGCAAGCAGTGTCCAATACCTGCCAGCGCTCGCCCTCGCCCAGCGCGCCGCGCACCGCAGGATCGCTGCGTACTACTTAATCGACCCGCTAACCGATCCAACCGGGCCAGAATGGCCCGATGCGCCGGTTTACGTCATTAGGCAAACGCGCGCGGCGGCCACGAAATTGCCCGAATTACGCGGGTGGCAGGAGATCAGCTTCAATGCCATAGACGAGTTGGTTGCTGCGCTCGTTGCCAGCGCCAGCATCTAGCGCCTCCCGAAACGGCCCGATACTTCGCGCATGGCCGACGCAAACCGAACTAGCGGGCGCGGCGCATAACGCACCACGGTCGACAACGCTTTGTATTGCGCACCGGCGACGCTAATCGGTCGGTTTAGCGTCACATCGCGCATCGCCTGCTCAACTACTTGCTCGGCTTCGAGCCACATCCAATCAGGGACATTCGACATGTCCATGCCTGCACGATCATGAAACTCGGTATGCACAAACCCGGGGCAGACCGCGGTCACCCGCACTCCGCTGCCGGCCAACTCCTGAGCCAGACTCTCGGAGAAGACAGTGACCCAGGCCTTGGCCGCTGAATAAGTACCGCCTGTTATCCAACTCGCGATGCTGCTCACATTGATGATGACCCCAAACCCGCGCTCCGCCATCCCTGGAACTACTGCATGGGTGGTGCGCATTACCGAGCGAACAAGGACATCAAGCATCTGCTGTTCATCATGGATGTCACTTTGTGAGAAGGACGCCTTGACGCCGAATCCCGCGTTGTTGACCAATACCGAAATCGGTCGATCGGCTCGACCCGAGCGCTCTTCAACTTTCGTCAACGCGAGAGCATCACCGAGGTCAGCAACCAGGACCTCGCAATGTACCCGAAACTTCGCAGTCAAGTCCGCGGCGAGCTCGACGAGCCGGGCTTCATCCCGGGCTACCAGGACTAGGTCGAAGCCGGCTCGGGCCAGCGCCACCGCAAAGGCCCGCCCAATCCCGGCAGTAGGTCCGGTCACCAGTGCTACTGCCATGTAACTCCAATTAGTAAAACTGACGGGCGGTATCAAGGACCTGCTATAGCAACGTACCGTAGGCACATGGGTCAACGGATGGCGCGAAAGCGGGTACTCGGCACCGCCGCCTTCATGGCCGCAGCGCTGACCATCTCGGCTCTCGGGTCCGCGGTGGCAGCCCCTGTTGCCCCCGGCTCTGCCCACCTCGGGGCCAGCACCCCTCGCATCGTAAATGGCAACGACTCCGCCCCCGGGGATCTGCCCTTCCTGGTCGCACTCCTTGATGCCTATGACTTTGATGACGAGGGCGCATTTCAAGCCCAGTTCTGCGGCGGTGCCTTGACGACGACCACGACGGTTATCACCGCCGCTCACTGTGTGGTCGATGACGAGACCGGTGCCGTGACGCCTCCCGAGGACGTCCTGGTTGGGTTCACTAGAAATCTGAAGGCACCTAATGTGCGCACCGTTAGCGTTTCTGCAATCCGAGTGCACCCAAGTTACGACTCCGATGCGGTTACCTTCGATATAGCAGTTCTGACGCTGGCCGAGCCGGTACTGGATATCACCCCAATCCTGCCGATGCGGCCGGCTGACCCACTATCCCTTGTTGCCGTCGGGGCACCTGCCAAAGTAGCCGGCTGGGGAAGTCTATCGGCGGATGACGACAGCTTCCCGGAAGCGTTCAAGATCGGCCGATTGGTGATTTTCCCGAACGAAAGTTGCGGGCGTGGGTCTGACTTCAGTGTCGCCGGGGTGACCTTCGACGGCTTCGGTAGCAGCTCTGCCTCCGCCGACACCATGCTCTGCGCAGCTGGCGTGACCTCTAACCGAAAGATCATCGACAGTTGTCAGGGTGACTCTGGTGGGCCGCTAATCGGTGGTGACGGTGGCGCGATGCGGCTGATCGGCGTCGTGAGTTGGGGTGAGGAGTGCGCTATCACGCTGCCAGGTGTCTACACCAGGGTCGCAGCAATGGCTGATTTCCTAATTTCGACCAATGCGCTGGTGAGCCTGGCACCGACCGTCGCACCAGTTATCGACCTCACGGTGCTGAACACCGCCTTGCGCGTCAACTTCACGGTTGCCGATGACGGCTCAGCAATTTCGAGCTACACCGCTAACGCCACTGATCCCGCAACCGGGCAGGTATTCACCTGCACCGGTCAGCCCCGGGTAGATCTGCTGCCACCGTTCTGCACGATCAGCACCTTGGTGAACAACACCAGCTATTCGGTCACCGGATCAACATCGAACTCACTGGGCAGTTCACCCGCATCGGCTACCGTGCTGGGCACCCCCATCGGGGTGCCTACCCCGGGGGCAATTCGCAAGGTTTGGAGCAGCAACGACCGAACCATCGCCGTCGTCGTGAGACGTTCGTTCGCCAACGACGCACCGATCACCAGCACCGCTCTTAGTTGCGCGCCGGTTAACGGCGGCTCGACTAAGGCTGCACCGGTCCGAGGCGGCATGGCGATTTTGAAGAAGTTGCGCCCCACCTACTACTCCTGCGTTGTCATCGTGACCAATGCACTTGGCTCAGCAGCGTCGGCCCACAAGCTGATCAATGTGACCCGCTAGCCTTCCCGCATGTCGCGCAGAACCCCGCCCTTGGTGCCACGGCTTCGCCCCCACGCTGACTCGGTCTTCGCGGAGATGTCGCAGCTGGCCCTTGAGGTTGGCGCAATCAACCTTGGCCAGGGGTTTCCTGATACCGATGGCCCATCGGAGCTGAAGGAAATCGCGACCGCGGCAATCCAAGACGGTAGCGGTAACCAATACCCACCAAGTATCGGAATACCGGAGTTGCGCCAGGCCATCGCCGCCCACCAGGCGCGCTTCTACGGAATCGAACTCGATCCGAAGACCGATGTCGTTGTCACCACCGGCGCCTCCGAGGCACTGGTTGCAACCTTGCTCGCCCTCGTCGATGCCGGTGACGAAGTCGTCATGTTCGAGCCTTGGTTCGATATCTACTCGGCCGCAATCTCGATGGCAAATGGTCAGCGGGTTGGCGTTCCGATGAGCGGGCCGGGGCTGCGGCCCGATATCGACGCGCTCCGCGCCGCCATCACGCCGAAAACCCGAATGATCCTTCTCAATTCACCCCATAACCCAACCGGGGTCGTCTTCACCCGCGAAGAACTGCAGGCGGTCGCAACCATCGCGATCGAGAACGACATTCTGGTTTTGTCCGATGAGGCGTATGAGCATTTGTGGTTCGACGATGGTGAGCACATCCCGATTTGCACGCTGCCCCAGATGTTCGAACGCACCATCACCGTGGGATCGGGCGGTAAATCATTTTCATTCACCGGCTGGAAAGTCGGTTGGGCCACCGGCCCCCGGGAGCTAATCGCGGCGGTTCGTGCCGCGCGGCAACACCTGTCATTTGCCTCAGGCGGTCCATTCCAATACGCGATGGCCCATGGCCTTGGGCTACCCGACCAGTATTACCGCGAGCTTCGAAGCGATCTGGCACTCAAGCGCGATCTGCTCTGCGCGGGGCTCGAGGAGCTTGGGTTCGGCGTTATCCGGCCTCAGGGTACGTACTTCGCAACCACCGACGTGCGCCCACTTGGGTATACCGATGGACTGACTTTCTGCCGGGAGCTCCCAAATAGGGCCGGGGTAGTAGCCATCCCGCATGGGGTGTTTTGTGATGATGTCGAAGTCGGGAAGCCCTACGTGCGCTGGGCCTTTTGCAAGCGCACCGGGGTGCTGCAGGCAGCAATTGATCGATTGCGTGCAGGATTTAGTTAAGCACCAGCGGCTCGAGTGAGTAGTTACCCAACTGTGCACGTAAGTCGATGGCGACATTTCTTAGGAAGTGCTCAAAGACAGCTCACCTGCACCCGAAGCATTGATTTCCACCTTGTCGCCGTCGCGGATTTCACCAGCCAGGATCCCCTTGGCCAACTTGTCGCCTATCGCAGTTTGCACCAGCCGGCGAAGTGGTCGAGCGCCGTAGATTGGATCAAATCCCACTTCCACCAACCAATCCTTGGCTGCACCCGTAACCTCAAGGGTGATCCGGCGATCCGCTAGGCGCCGCTGCAGTTGCTCGATTTGGATATCGGTCACCTTAAGGAGTTCAGCGCGATCAAGTGGCTCGAACAGCACCATCGCATCGAGGCGGTTTAGGAACTCTGGCCGGAACCTCTGTTGCACCGCCCCCATCACCAGGGCTTTGCGCTCATCGAAGGGCAACTCGGTATCAACTAGGAATTGCGAACCCATATTCGAGGTCAAGATCATAATCACATTGCGGAAGTCGACGGTTCGACCTTGGCCATCGGTCAATCGGCCATCATCGAGTACCTGCAGCAAGATATCGAATACTTCAGGGTGGGCTTTTTCAACCTCATCCAAGAGAATTACCGAATACGGACGCCGCCTAACTGCCTCCGTTAGCTGACCCCCCTCCTCATAGCCGACATAGCCGGGAGGTGCACCGACCAAGCGTGCTACCGAATGCTTCTCGGAGTACTCGCTCATGTCAATTCGCACCATCGCGCGCTCATCATCAAATAAGAACTCCGCGACGGCTTTGGCAAGTTCGGTCTTGCCAACCCCGGTCGGTCCGAGGAACAGGAAGGATCCGGTGGGTCGGTTCGGGTCGGCGATACCTGCCCGGGCCCGCCGGACGGCGTCCGCAACCTCCCGCACCGCCGCACTTTGCCCGACCACTCGCTTCCCCAACTCTTCTTCCATGTGGAGGAGTTTTTGGGTCTCGCCTTCCAAGAGCCGACCTGCTGGAATGCCCGTCCACGCGGACACAACCTCCGCAATGTCATCCGCGGTGACTTCTTCCTTAACCATCGCCGATTCGCGGGCATTCGTCTGGGCCGTGACCCGAGCCAACTCCTCCTCGAAGGTGGGGATTTCGGCATAGAGAATCCGCGAGGCCTGCTCGAAGTTGCCTTCGCGCTGTGCTTTCTCCGCCACCGCACGCAGGTCGTCGATTAAAACCTTGATCTCACCGATTCGGTCCAGGCCCTGCTTCTCGGCATCCCAATTGACCCGAAGGCCGCGTAGTTCCTCATCCTTATCGGCGATCTCGGCCCGAATTTTGCGAAGCCGCTCATGCGATGCGTCGTCGGTCTCCTTGGCAACCGCCAACTCCTCCATCCGCAGTCGATCCACCTGACGTTGGAGCACATCTATCTCAACCGGTGAGGAGTCGATCTCCATGCGCAACCGAGACGCCGACTCATCCATCAAGTCAATTGCCTTATCGGGCAAGAAACGTGAAGTGATGTAGCGATCCGAAAGGGTCGCGGCGGCAACTAGTGCACTATCGGAGATAACTACCTTGTGGTGGGCCTCGTACTTCTCCTTGATGCCCCGCAAGATTGCAATGGTGTCTTCGACCGATGGTTGGCTGACGAACACCTGCTGGAAGCGGCGTTCGAGGGCTGCATCCTTCTCGATGTATTTGCG
>SYJA01000089.1 GCA_005798555.1 Actinomycetota bacterium | reverse complement strand
GGCGCTGACCGGGGTCGGGCCTTCCATGGCGTCAAGGAGCCAGGCTTGCAGCGGGAACTGCGCGGACTTACCGCAGGCCGCGAGTAGTAGGAGCAGCCCAATCGCCGTCAAGGTGCCCTCACTGGCTGCACTTGCCTGACCAAAGACGTCGCTAAATGAAACCGAGCCGAAAGTCACGAAGATGACCATGATGGCAAGGCTGAGGCCAACGTCACCGACGCGATTGATGATGAACGCTTTCTTGGCCGCTGCTGCCGCCGTGGGCTTGATCTGCCAGAACCCGATCAAGAGATAACTGGCCAAACCGACACCCTCCCAGCCGACATACAGCAGGAGGTAGTTGTTGGCGAGTACCAGCAACAGCATGGCAGCAACGAACAGGTTCAGGTAGCCGAAAAACTTCCGCTTGTCCGCGTCATGGGACATGTAGCCGATGGAATAGATATGAATCAGCGAGCCGACGATGGTTATCAGGAGGACAAAAACCATCGAGAGTTGGTCCAGTTGAAAAGCCATATCGGCTTCGAAGTTACCGGCGAAAACCCAAGTGAAAAGAGTCTGCCCGATGGAGCGCTCCTCCGCTGGCTGCCCCATCATGGCGATCAACATGAATACGGCAAGTACCGCGGATCCGACCACGGTGAGCACCCCTAGGTACGGGCCCCAGGAATTGGTGCGACGGCCGCCGAGCAGCAGCACACCCGCTCCAAGAAGTGGCAAGGCAATCAGCAGCCAGATCAGGGAGAACACGCCCGTTGCGGGCATGAGCTCTATCACGGTCAGATCCTCTTCGTCGGAATATCTGATACGGCTAGTACTTGAGCAAATTCGGTTCGTCAATTGAGGCAGAGCGTCTACTTCTAAAAATCGTCACGATGATCGCGAGCCCCACGACAACTTCAGCCGCCGCCACCACCATGACGAAGAAAGCGGCCACCTGTCCGTCGAGATTTCCGTTCATGCGAGCAAATGCGACGAAGGCTAGATTTGCCGCGTTCAGCATCAATTCGACGCTCATAAAGACGATGATCGCGTTTCGGCGTACCAACACCCCAATCGCACCGAGACTAAAGAGAATGGCGGACAAGATCACGTAGTTAGCCGGATTCACTTAGTTCCCCCGCCCCGGCTTTCGATCTGGTCAACATCATGGTGGTCGATTGGCCGAACATCGCCCCGGGCAACAAGTGGCCCCGGGATACTTAGCTCACTTGGTGAGCCGTCCGGCAGCAAGGCTGGGGTGTCGACCGCATTGTGGCGGGCATAGGTGCCCGAACTCGGTAGATTTCCCGGGTGCCCGGCACCTAGGAATCGAGACCGCGATAGTTCGGCTTGGCTAGCCCGTGGCAGCCAGCGTTCGCGGTGCGCCAACACCATCGCACCAAGCGCCGCGGTAATAAGCAGCACGGACGTGACTTCGAAAGCAATTAGATAGTCGGTGAACAGCAGCCGGGCAATACCTTCGACATTGCCCCCGTCAATTCCATTGGCTTCTTCAAGGCCCACAGGTACGACATCGGTCAAGCCCGCACCAACACCAGCAATGAGCAAGATGCCCAGCCCGATGGCCAGCACGATGGATACCAACCGCTGACCCTTGAGGGTTTCAATCAGCGAGTCGGATGAATCGACTCCGACAACCATCAGGACGAAGAGGAAGAGCATCATCACGGCACCGGTGTAGACGATGACCTGCACCATGCCAAGGAAGGGTGCCGAGTTGGCGATGTACAAGATGGCTAGGTTGATCATGGTTAGTGCGACCCAAAGGGCACTGTGGACCGCTTTCTTGGACAAGATCATTCCAAGGGCGCCCAGGACCGCGAGCCCGCCGCTGATCCAAAAGACGATCTCCTCGCCTAGGTTGACTTCGGTCATGGGGCCACCTGCTCTGCATCCACTTCGACCGCTTGCTCAGGTACCGCCCCGGTTATCTTGTTCGCGTAGTAGTCAGTGTCGGTGGTGCCGGGCACCATCTCGTGCGGAGGAGCGAGCATCCCTGGTAGCAAAGGGGTCAACAGATCCTGCTTCTCGTAAATCAGATCGGCTCGGTTGCTGTCTGCCAACTCAAACTCATTGGTCATGGTCAGCGCCCGAGTTGGGCACGCTTCAATACAAAGTCCGCAGAAGATGCAACGCAGGTAGTTGATTTGGTACACCCGGCCGTAACGTTCACCAGGTGAGTGGCGGTCACCTTCTTGATTATCCGCCCCCTGCACGAAAATTGCATCGGCCGGGCAGGCCCATGCGCAAAGTTCGCAGCCGATGCACTTCTCGAGGCCATCGGCCCACCGGTTTAGTTGGTGCCGGCCGTGATATCGGGGCTTCGGCGGGAATTTCGCCGCCTGCTCCGGGTACTGCTCGGTCACGACTTTTTTGAAAATCGTGGCGAACGTTACCCCAAAGCCACGGACCGCCTGCGGGAATTCAGCCATCGATGGCCTCCTGTTGCACTACGGGGCTAGCCGTCCTACGTGATGTGAGCACGGCCTGCTGCCCGGGCACCGGCGGCACTGGAAAACCACCCGCGATCGGGTCATAGGCTCGGTTTTCGATCTCCTCAAGCGCCAGTTTGCGCGCTGTGTCTCGGCGGTCAATGACCACCTGAGCCAGCCAAGAGCCCACCAGGAGCACTGCGATTACCACCGCTCCGATAATCAGTAACTCTCGGTTGCTGAAGTCAATGTCATTTCGCAATACCCGAGCAGCAGCCACGATCATGATCCAGATAATCGAGGCCGGTATCAGTACCTTCCAGCCAAACTTCATGAATTGGTCGTAGCGAAGACGCGGCAGCGTGGCCCGTAGCCAGATGAAGATGAAGATAAAGATCTGAACCTTGGCCAACCACCAAAGCAGCGGCCACCAGCCGGTATTCGCCGACTCCCAAAGGGACAGCGGCCACGGAGCCAGCCAGCCACCCAGGAACAAGGTCGTAGCCAATGCGGAGACGGTGACCATGTTTATGTACTCAGCCAAGAAGAACATTGCGAACTTCAACGAGGAGTATTCGGTGTGGAACCCACCGACCAATTCGCCTTCGGCCTCCGGGAGATCAAACGGCGCCCGGTTGGTTTCGCCAACCATTGACGTTACGTAGATCAGGAAGGAAGGCAGCAAGATCACCGCGAACCAGATGGGCTCCTGCGCCGAGACAATCTCTGAAGTAGCCATCGAACCGGCGTACAAGAACACCGCGACGAAGGACATCCCCATTGCGATCTCGTAAGAGATCATCTGGGCACTCGAGCGTAATCCGCCAAGGAGCGGGTAAGTGGAACCGGATGACCACCCCGCTAGCACGATCCCATAAATGCCGATCGAGGCGATGGCTAGGATATAGAGAACCGAAACCGGAAAGTCCGTGAGTTGCAGTGGCGTCTCGACTCCGAAAATCGATACCGTCGGACCGAATGGAATGACAGCGAAGGCCAAGAACGCCGCGGTGGCCGAAATCACCGGGGCGATCCAATAGACCCCGAGGTGCGCGGCTTTCGGAATAATTTCTTCTTTCAAGGCGAGCTTGAAACCATCCATCAACGACTGCAATAGGCCGAATGGGCCAACGCGGTTTGGTCCGATGCGGTTCTGCATCCGCGAAACTACCCGCCGCTCCCACCAAATCGTGAACAAGGTCAGAAGGACCAGCATCACGAATATTGCGAGCACTTTGAGCAGCACCAACCACCACGGGTCAATGCCGAAAACCCCGAACTGTGATTCGGTCATCCCGTGCCTTTGATGGTAACGGCTTGTCCCGATCGAACACCAAGATCACGATAGAGGACACAGCCTGGGGAGTTAAGGGGAAGGCACACGACACCGTCAATGACTTCGCCGATTTCCAGCGGCACCGTAACGGAGCCAAGTGGCCCGGTTACGGTTACCGACTCCGGGTTACCCAAGGCACCGGCGGTGGTGGCCGAAACCGTAGCCGCGACCGGGTGCGCTGTGGCTGCCAGGTACGGCTCGCCCTCCTGCATTACGCCGTTATCGATCAGTGCGCGCCAAGTGGCTACCAGATGCGCACCTTCAGCCACCTGGCCCGCGGGCACGTTCGGCCGCTCCACGCGCGGACCGTTCCAGGCCCCAAGCGCACCGAGTTCCCGCCGAATCCCAGCCACGTCACTGGCACCTACGGCAATATTCATTGCCTTCGCCAGCATCCCAAGGACTACCGCGTCCGACATCACGAGGGCGTCCTTGAAGGTCTGGGCAAACGGTCGCGGCCGCCCCTCCCAGTTCATGAAGGTTCCGGCCTTTTCAGTAACAACTGCAACCGGGAAGACGACATCGGCTAGATCGGTGACAGCCGAGTGATGGTTTTCAAGTGCGACCACGAACCCCGCGGCCTCGAGCCCGGCGCGACCAAGACTTTGATCCGCAAGGTCGCCAAGTTCAACACCGCCGGTGATCAGTGCGCCGATCGAGCTGTCCCTGGCTGCTGCCAGTAGCTCTGTTCCGGCCAAGCCGACAGTTGCCGGCAACGAATCAACCCCCCAGGCGGCAGCCACCGCCGCCCGAGCCCTGTCCTCGGTTAGCGGACGGCCACCTGGCAGGAGTCCGGCGAGTGCGCCGGCATCCAGTGCGCCGCGCTCCCCGGCCCGCCGCGGAACCCAAGCCAGGGCCGCCCCAGTGGCCTGGGCTAACTGCAGTACCGCCGTCGCACCGCCCTCGATACCGGCGATGCGTTCGCCCACCATGATCACCGCACCACGTGCCTGCAGCTCCGCGCGCACCTGCTCAGCCAGCTCAGCGAGCACAGCGGGTTCCGCACCGGGCTTTGCCGGTAACAAGGTTCCACCCATTTTGGCCAAGCCGCGCGTAGCGACCGGGCCGACAGAGTAAACCCGGGTCCCACCCCGCGCCGCCTTGCGCAGGCGTAGAAAGACAATGGGTGATTCATCCTCCGGCTCGAATGCGATCAGCAAGACGACCGGGGCTTGCTCAAGAGTCTCGTAAGTCGTGCGGACCGCCGTACCCGCGACCGCAGAGCGTAAGAACTGGGCTTCTTCATCCGATGAATCGCGCACCCGGAAATCGATATTGTCGGTTTTGAGAGCAACCCTCGCGAAGCGGGCGTAAGCGTAGGCATCTTCAACGGTCGAACGACCGCCAACGAGCACACCGTGGCTTGAGGCGGCGGACAATCCGCGGGCCGCAAAGTCTAGAGCCTCCGGCCACGATGCCACTCGAAGTTGACCGTCTTCACGAATCAATGGCGTGGTCACTCGGCCCTGCTCTTGGTAGGTGAATGCAAACCGACCTTTATCGCAGTTCCATTCCTCATTCACCGCCGGCTCATCCCATGCCAACCGGCGAGTAACGGTACCGCGTCGATGGTCGGTTCGAAGTGAGCAACCAGACGCGCAGTGTTCACATGTTGTGGGCACCGAGACAAGATCAAATGGTCGCGACCTGAACCGGTACGCCGCACTTGTCAATGCACCCACCGGGCAGATCTGAACGGTGTTGCCTGAGAAATATGAATCGAATGGCTGATCCACCGCAGTGCCAACTTGCTGATTGGATCCGCGCTCTAGTAGCTCCAGCATTGGGTCGCCGGCGATCTGCTCTGCGAAGCGGGTGCACCTAGCACAGGAGACACAACGTTCCCGGTCTAGCAAGATCTGTGCGCTGACATTAATCGGCTTGGGGAAAGTTCGTTTCACCTCACCAAACCGTGACTCCGGCCGGCCGGCGGTCATTGCCTGATTTTGAAGTGGGCACTCACCACCCTTATCGCAAACTGGGCAGTCAAGCGGGTGGTTCAAGAGCAGGAACTCCATCACCCCTTCTTGGGCGTCACGCGCAACCGGCGAAGTCAATTGAGTCCGCACCTGCATACCATCAGAGACCACCTGCGCACACGCTGGCTGCGGCTTCGGCACGCCCCCGATATCCACCAGGCACATCCGGCAGGCGGCTACTGGATCAAGGAGCGGGTGATCGCAAAAGCGCGGGATCTCAATCCCGAGCAACTCCGCGGCCCGGATAACGAGGGTGCCCTTTGGAATCTCGATTGCTACGCCGTCGACTACGACTGTCACCAGCTCCACCTGCGGGGTGAGATCTGATCCGGCATTGCTAGTCATGGTCATCGGGTTGCCGCTTCCGCAAAGACGTAGGACGCAACCGGGTTGAATTGCTCATCCGCTGAAGTTGAAGTGGCTGCCTCGAACTCCGCTCGGAAGTACTTGAGCGCCGCTGGATACGGAGTTGCGGCAGCGTCGCCGAGGGCGCAGAAGGATCGACCGGCGATCTGCGAGCACAGGTTCACCAAGGTGTCGACCTCTGCTCCCGTGCCACGTCCGTGCTCGAACTTCTCGAGCACTCCGGTGATCCAGTAGGTGCCCTCACGACATGGTGTGCACTTGCCACATGACTCATGCTTGTAGAAATCAAGCCAGCGTGTGACAGCCTTGACGACGCTGACCGTGTTGTCGAACAACATCGGGGTGCCCGTGCCGAGCATCGTGCCTGCCGCGGCCATGTCCTCATAAGTCAACGGGATATCAAGGTGCTCGGCTGTCAACATTGGCACCGATGAGCCACCGGGTAGCCAGAACTTGACCTCACCACCGCCCCTGATGCCACCGGCATATTCAAGTAGTTCGCGCATGGTGATCCCAAGTGGCGCCTCGTAGATACCGGGGCGCACCACGTGGCCGGAGATCGGGAAAACTTTGAAGCCCGGGGATTTCTCGGTACCGAATTGACGAAACCACGGCACACCTCTATCGATGATGTACGGGATATTAGCAATGGTTTCAACGTTGTTGATCACAGTTGGCGAGGCGTAGAGTCCAGCGACTGCAGGAAATGGCGGCTTTAATCGGGGCTGCCCGCGATAACCCTCAAGGGAATCCAGCAGGGCCGTCTCTTCACCACAGATGTAGGCACCGGCGCCCGCGTGGACCACGACATCCAATGAAAATCCACTGCCAAAAATATTGTCGCCGATGAGCCCGGCCGCCCGTGCTTCTGCTACCGCATTAGCGACCTTGCGGATGGCATGTGGCACCTCGCCGCGGATGTAAATAAAGGCATGGCTGGCTCTGATGGCATATGACGAGATTATTACGCCTTCAACAAGTGCATGCGGATTCGCCAACATGATCGGAATGTCTTTGCAGGCACCGGGCTCGGATTCATCCGCATTGACAACCAGGTAATGGGGCTTGCCATCGTTTTGCGGGACGAATCCCCACTTCATGCCGGTCGGGACGCCCGCGCCGCCACGCCCGCGCAACCCGGAATCCTTGATCTGCCCGATGATTGCGTCGGGATCCATCTTCATCGCGGTAGCAAGGCCCTGGTAGCCGCCAACGCGGCGGTAGCCTTCAATCGTATAAAGATCTGGCTTATCCCAGTGTTCAGTGATGATTGGGGTCAACCCGGTAGTGATCATCAGGCATCCCCCGCCGGTATCGAAGCAGCACTCATGCCACGCTCGTTCGCGAGTCGAAGCCCTTCCAGCATTTTCGCATCCACGGCCGCGCCATCATTGACCAAGCCATCCATCGGGAACGCCAAAGTGTGCTCGGTCGCCTGGAAATCCCGAATCACCGGCCCGCGGGTTGACTCAACCTGCTCACCGCGAGCAAGTCGATCCACCACCGCTACCGCACTGGCCGGGGTGACATCGTCCATGTATTCCCAGTCAACGGTCATTACCGGCGCGTGCGTGCACGCCGCCTGGCATTCGATGTGCTCAAGCCAAAATTGACCGTCGGGACTGGGTTCATTGTGACCGATACCGAGCCGTTCGCTCAGCGCCGAGTAAACCGCATCACCGCCGAGTAATCCGCACAAGGTGTTAGTGCAAACTCCGATGTGATGCTTGCCAACAGGCTTGCGTTTGTACATAGTGTAGAAAGTCGCGACCGCGGTGACCTCAGCCGACGTGATGCCGAGAATCTCCGCACAAACGTTTATTCCCTCGGAAGTGACCTCGTCATCAACGCTTTGCACAAGGTGCAGCATCGGGAGCAATGCCGATCGCGATTTCGGGTATCGCGCAGCGAGTTCGCGCAGCTGGCCGCGGGTTTCCGCACTGATAGTCATTGGTCTACGTCGCTCTCGTTTTCGTTGTGGCTACCGGTCGACCCCGCCCATGACAGGATCAATGCTGGCGACGGCGGCAATTAAATCCGCCACCTGACCGCCCTCGCTCATCGCTGCCACAGACTGCAGGTTGGTAAATGACGGATCACGGAAGTGGGCCCGGTACGGCCGGGTACCACCCGCGCTAACAAGGTGACAACCGAGTTCACCGCGCGGTGACTCAATCGCCGTGTAGACCTGACCGACTGGAACTTTGAACCCTTCGGTGACCAACTTGAAGTGGTGAATCAGGGCTTCCATGGACTCAGCCATAATCTCGCGAATATGGTCCGTGGAGTTGCCTTGACCATCAGCTCCAATTACCAATTGCGCTGGCCAGGCGATCCGCTTATCCGCGATCATGACCGGGCCCGGCCGCGCAAGCCGATCAAGTGCCTGTTCCACAATGCGCATGGACTGCTGCATCTCGCCCACGCGAATCAGGAATCGGCCATAGGCATCGCAGGTGGTTTGGGTGACGACGTCGAAATCATAGGTTTCGTACCCGCAATACGGCTGGCTCTTGCGCAGATCATGGGGTAATCCGGTAGCCCGTAGCACCGGTCCGGAAACCCCAAGGGCCATGCAGCCAGTCAGGTCTAGGTACCCAATACCTGAGGTGCGGCCCAGCCAGATTGAATTATCGACCAAAAGATCGGTGGTGTCCTTCAGCCGCTTGCGCAACAGCGGCAGCATCTCGCGGATTTTCGAAACACCATCGGCCGGTAGATCTTGGGCTACGCCGCCGGGACGGATGAATGCGCTGTTCATTCGCAGCCCAGTCACCATCTCAAATACATCAAGGATCAATTCGCGCTCACGGAAACCGAAGATCATGGCCGTTAGCGCGCCAAGTTCCATGCCACCGGTTGCCAGCGCCACTAGGTGCGATGAGATCCGGTTCAGCTCCATCATCAGCACCCGAATCGCACTGGCGCGTTCTGGAATTTGATCCGTGACGCCGAGAAGTTTTTCGACCGCAAGGCAGTAAACCGTCTCATTGAAGAACGGTGACAGGTAATCCATTCGGGTGACGAAAGTTACACCTTGAACCCAGGAGCGGAACTCCATGTTCTTCTCGATACCGGTGTGCAGGTATCCGATGCCACATCTGGCCTGGGTTACGGTCTCGCCATCGAGTTCGACTATGAGTCGAAGCACGCCGTGGGTTGAGGGGTGCTGAGGGCCCATGTTTACGACGATGCGCTCTTTCTCACCATCAGGCGCAGCCGTGATGGTGTCCCAGTCGCCGCCGGAAACGTTGTAGATGGTCTCATCGCCTGATTCATATGAGCTGGCGTAAGGATCACTCAGGTGATCGGTCGTCATTAGTTGTAAGCCCTCCGCTGATCCGGCGGCGGGATGGTCGCGCCTTTGTATTCCACCGGGATCCCACCAAGTGGGTAGTCCTTGCGCTGTGGGTGACCCGGCCAGTCATCGGGCATTTCTATCCGAGTCAAGAACGGGTGCCCGTCAAAGATAATCCCGAAGAAATCCCAGGTCTCGCGCTCATGCCAATCATTGGTGGGGTACAGCGCCACCAACGACGGGATGTGCGGATCTAGATCCGGAGCCGCCACCTCAACGCGAATGCGACGGTTGTAGGTAATTGACAGAAAATGATACACGGCATGAAGTTCGCGCCCGATGTCATTTGGGTAGTGCACCCCGCTCACCCCACTGCAAAACTCGAACCGTAGTCCGGGCTCATCGCGAAGGGCCGTGGCAAAACCAATTAGGTGCTCTCGACTGACGAAGAAGGTGATTTCACCACGATCAACCACGACTTTTTCGACCGCACTCGGCATTGGAGTACCCCGGGCGCTCAGCGACAGCTCGAGTTCTTCAGCTAGGTCGTCAAACCAGCCGCCGTAGGGCGGCAAGCTCGCCACCGGGAGCACCCGAGGGTCGATCAGCCCGCCAAAACCACTGGTGTCGCCGGAACCGTGGATGCCAAATGCCCCGTGCTGGACGTCAATGATGTCAATTTGCGAAACCCCGTCGGGAACCACCGGGAGCTGGTCGCTTGTCACCTAAGCAGCCCCTTCATCTCCAAAGTCGCCGGCGCCGTGAGTGCCGCTGATTCCAGGGCGCGGATCTCGGCCTTGCGGTTAACCCCGAGCTTGGTGTCTTGGATTTGGTCATGCAGCTTCAAAATCGCATCGATCAACATCTCCGGACGCGGCGGGCAACCCGGCAGGTAGATGTCCACCGGTACTACGTGGTCGACGCCTTGAACGATTGCGTAGTTGTTGAACATGCCACCGCTTGATGCGCAAACGCCCATAGCCAGTACCCACTTCGGGCCGGGCATTTGGTCATAAACCTGTCGAAGCACCGGCGCCATCTTTTGGCTGACGCGGCCGGCGACGATCATCAGATCAGCTTGACGTGGTGAGGCCCGGAACACCTCCATGCCGAAGCGGGCTAGGTCATACCGCGCGCCACCACTTGCCATCATCTCAATGGCGCAACATGCCAAACCGAACGTGGCCGGCCATAGCGAGCCCTTACGTGCGTAGCCGGCTACTTTTTCAACGGTTGTCAACAAGACACCGGATGGCAATGCTTCTTCTAGTCCCATGATTTTCCCGTCAGTCCCACTCAAGTCCGCGTCGACGCCATACGTAGGCGTACACCACTAGCAAAGTGACGATGAACACCAGCATTTCAATTAGGCCAAAAATCGCAAGTCGATCGAATGCGACTGCCCACGGATACAGAAAGACTATTTCAATGTCGAACACGATGAACAACATCGCGGTGAGGTAGTACTTCACCGGGAATCGACCACCACCCACCGGTTGTGGTGTCGGCTCGATACCACATTCGTACGCGTCGTACTTGGCCCTGTTGTATCGCTTTGGGCCGGTGAATGTGGCGGCGGCGACGGAAAAGACGGCAAAGGCGAATGCAAGAATTCCGAGAACCAGAATCGGCGTGTACACGTTCACCGCTGCTCAATCACTCCTTGCAGGTGCCGATTGGTTTTGTGTCCCGGATCGTCATGCTGGGCCGTATTCGTCGTCCACTTTGCGCGCTTGTGAATTTCTTCACTACCACGATAAGCATAGTGCCCGCTAGCAGGCTCATGCAGTGGCATCCGGCCCCGGGTTAACCGCCCGGTGCAAGGCCACGATCCCCCCTGACAAGTTGCGCCAGCGCACCTGACCCCACCGCGCCTCCTGCAGCCTCGCAGCCAGCTCCTGTTGATCTGGCCATGCCCTAATGGACTCGGCTAAATAAACGTACGCCTCCGGGTTGCTGGCGACCCGGTTCGCAACAGCCGGCAGGGCTTTCATCAGATACTCGGTATAGACGGTGCGAAATGGGTGCCAAGTTGGGTGCGAGAACTCGCAGATGACCAACCTGCCACCTGGCCGCACCACGCGACGTAGCTCAGCCAGGCCGGCAGCTAGATCCGCCAGATTTCGCAGCCCAAAGGAAATGGTGGCGGCATCAAATGCGCAGTCACGATAGGGCAGGGCTAACCCATCGCCGGCCACAAAGGGCAGTTGCGGCAGCCGCTGGCGGCCCACCTGGAGCATGCCGAGAGAGAAATCGGTCGGGAAGACGTCGGCGCCCGCCTGGGCGAAGGGCAAACTTGAGGTCCCGGTGCCGGCTGCTAGGTCCAATATCTGCTCACCTGCCCGTGGCGCCACCGCGGCCACCACCGCCTTGCGCCAGCGCCGGGTTTGCCCCAGTGCGAGCACATCATTGGTGCGGTCGTAGCGCTTGGCGACCCCGTCAAACATGGCGGCGACATCGGTCGGGGACTTTGTCAAATCAGCTCGCGTCACACTGACATCCTTTCAGACACCAGATCTGCATCGATCGCCGCCAGCATCTAAGGTGCTCATGTGTCCAGCCAATCAATGTCACGGCTGGACCCGACTCCAGATGCCGCGCGGATCATCGTGCGCACCAGACCGATACCTGACCCAGAACACCTCCTGGCACGCCTGCCAATTGACGACCCAGTGGCATGGGTCCGCGTCGGTGAAGGCCTTGTCGGCTGGGGGGTGGCAGCACAGTTGGAAGTCAGCGGGCCCGAACGCTTTAGCCGTGCGCAGCGCTGGTGGTCAAAGTGGTGCGCCGATAAAGAGGTGGACGACACCGTCGACGTACCGGGCACCGGACCGGTGGCCTTTGCCGCATTTGCCTTCGACCCAAACCCTGGAACTTCGATCATCACCGTCCCGAAAGTCATCCTTGGTCGCCGCGGCGGCCAAGCCTGGGTAACGGTTGTGGACCCGGACAGCGATCCCCGCAAAGCCGTGCGGCCGGTGTCGGTGCCATCGAAGCCCGCAGCGGTGCGGTGGGCCGAAGGCTCACTGACGGCACCGAATTGGCAAGGTGCGGTGTCCGAGGCCATCGGCCGCATTAAATCCGGCGAACTCGACAAAGTAGTCCTGGCGCGTGACGTCGTCGCGCAAGTCGATGGTGCACTTGACCCACGGCACCTGCTCCTCAACCTCGCGGAGAAATACCCGTCCTGTTGGACTTTTAGTGTCGGCGGACTAATCGGTGCCACTCCAGAGCTACTAGTGCGTCGAACCGGCGACTTGGTGACTAGTCGAGTCCTTGCCGGCACCGTACGTCGCCAAGGTGACGCTGCTGCCGACGCTGGGCTGGCCTCCGCGCTCCTTGGCAGCGGCAAGGACCTAGAAGAGCATGAATACGCCGTGCATTCGGTTGCGCGTGCTCTTGCCGCCCACTGCACAGACCTAACCGTGCCCGAGCGGCCACATGTACTGGCTCTAGCAAATGTGCAGCACCTGGCCACCGACATCACCGGCCGACTGGCAGATGCCGCGTCGGTGCTGGCACTCGCTGCGTCACTTCATCCAACAGCGGCAGTCTGTGGAACCCCGACTGAGCGCGCCCTGGGAGTCATCCGCGAGCTAGAAAGCATGGATCGGGGCCGATACGCCGGACCGGTTGGGTGGTTTGATGCCCAAGGTGACGGTGAGTTCGGTATCGCCTTGCGCTGCGCTGAAGTCGACTCCGCGACTAATACCGTGCGAGCCTTCGCCGGCTGCGGAATTGTCGCCGGCTCGCATCCAGAGACTGAGCTTGCCGAAGCCGCCGCGAAATTGGTGCCGATCAGGGATGCCCTGGAAGCTTTCTGAAAGTTGGATTCGCACCCACAATGATACGACAGCCGCACCTATATCCGCGGCTGGCGATTTCACCCAGGAAAATCTTGTACCTGAGAGTGACTTCAACATCACCTTGTTGTCTGCCAATTCGGCTTTGCTAGTGCCGTCAGGGCCGATCGGGAACACATTCCCGAGTGCGATCCCCGAACCCGAATCCGATGTGGCCACTAGCGTTGCACCACGGTGGCCCCCGGAGATCCGCCGCAAGTTTTCTTCGCGCCAGCAATTCATCGGCGTGAAGTACCTTTGGTAAATAGACTCCTGCGAGCAACGCGCGTGCATCGCGGCTACTTCGTCTACGTTCTCGGGGCGCCCCAACCTGATAGAGATGTCGGCGCCATTTGGCAAACTTTGAAACCAGCCATAACTCTCGTTATTGACTTCAGCCAATGCCGCCATCAGTGCAAGCAACGCCGAAGTGCGGTTGTGCTCGACATGCGTAAATGGCGCACGCGCACGGCGCAATATGACATGGTGCTCAAGGGTCCACTGCAAGCGACGTACATGGGCTGAAGTATCCGAACCTGCAACGGCCTTCGAGACCTCCCAAGAGTCAGCGAGTACGAGGTCGGCCGCCGGGTTGTGCGAAATAGCCACGCGAGCGCGCCAACTTCCTGAGTGGTCGGCCGCAAGTACGAGCATTGGATCCGCTGCTGCAAGTGACTCAAGCAGGCGAGCAGTGAGCGCCACATAGTTGGCGCACGACCTCGCGATCCGCACTCCAGCGCTGCTCAAGCCGCCCGCGCACCTCCTGCCTTAGCCAAGAATCAAATTCGGCTAACGAAATAGCCTGCAATTCACTCGAATCCCAAGCGGCTGCCGAGGTACCGAACACCTCGCGAAGTGCTATCGCTGCCGAAGCCAGCTTGCGCCCGCGGTTATCCATGACTACGCAGAACCCAAAGCCGCATGCACTGCCTCGCGCAAAGCCTGCCACATGCCTGCCTCATCGATTCGCGAGCAGGTACGAGCAACGACCACCTGCACTCCCCCGGCCGCGATCGCACTGGCCAAGGCTCCATCAAGGTCCGCAGCGGTGCGCACTACCTGGGTTGGCACCTGCAGGGCCGATGCGATGGCTCCGACATCTGCACCAAGCGGCACCGCGAATACTCGATCAAATGAATCTGCGAATCGTGGTTCACCTTGTTCCAGCTGCGAGAAGATTCCACCGCCGTCATTATCCGCCACAACAATCACCAAGTTCGGTCGTGACTCAGTCGCGGGCACCAGCAAGGCGTTGCTGTCGTATAAGAAAGTCTGATCTCCGACCAGGGCTATTGCCCAGGTTGGATCAGCTGCTTCATCGCCGCGCTGCATAGCCAATGCCGAGCCCCAGGCTGTCGAGATAGCCCCATCGATACCTGAAGTACCGCGATTACCCATGACTATCGCTGCACTGACGAAGGTGGACGCTAGGTTGAAAACATGACGCACCGGCGACGAGGCCCCTAGGAATAACATGCCCCCCGCCGGTACGGCACTACAGGTCATGCGGGCCACCTGCATACCGGTCAACTGATCCCCGGAGGCAGCCAACACGGTTTCGACAGCCGCGGCCGCAAGGACATCGGCCCCCTGCCAAGCCGCTAACCACTTCGGGTCGATATCTGCTTCCGCGGGTGGTAACGGCACACCTGCAATCACGATGTCCGCGGATCGAGTTGGGTCGCTCCACTGCGACTGCGCATCAACCGCGATGTGCAGCGGCGCACTAGCGATCATCCGTAGCACCGCACGGCTTAAGCCGACTCGTCCAACAGTTACGACCATGTCAGGAGCATGCGCCGCCGCGAAGTCCGCGTCTGCAACGATCAAGGCACCGTGCGCCAGTGATGTGTCGCAGTCCGAAACGTTGCCGCTTGGCTCCCCAATTATCGGCCAGCCAAGTGCATCGCCAAGGTCGTCCACCAAGCTCATGGTTTCAGGATCGGAGTGATCACCAACAACGATGATTCCGCGTGCAGGTACCTGATTGCTTTCCAAGATGACACCCAGGACCTCGTCAATGGGCGTGGTCAATCCGGCTACAAACCTGGCATCAGCCGTCCAAGGCCGGCCATCATTTCGCCCACCTAATGCCGTTGCCGGTGCGTCATCGTCTAAGGCATCGGGCACGAGGGGGTCGGCAAAAGGGATATTCACGTGCACCGGACCCGGCCGCCAAGCATCAGTTGCAGCGGCTACCACTCGCGAAACTGTCGACCGCCAGTAGCGGATATCCGACGCCGATTCTGATGCAACCGCCAGATCCACCGCCAGCCGTACCGCATTACCGAAGATTTGAGTCTGCTCAATACTTTGATTGGCACCTACTCCGCGCAAGGCCGGCGGCCGGTCGGCCGTCAAGACGACCAGGGGGATATTGGACTCGTCCGCCTCGACCATTGCCGGGTGCAGGTTCACCGCCGCTGTACCTGACGTAGTAACGACTACTGCCGGCACCCCCGAGACCTTCCCTA
The DNA here is from genome assembly GCA_005798555.1 of Actinomycetota bacterium. Classification (GTDB taxonomy): domain Bacteria; phylum Actinomycetota; class Actinomycetes; order S36-B12; family S36-B12. Next base: position 30,606 of record SYJA01000089.1, on the reverse strand, counting down.
GGCCGAGGGCCAAATAGCCCGCGCTGCGCTCATCAAGGCGTACGTGCAAGACGATCTCACCGCGTTGCTCGGCGGCTGCCAGCGCCAACGCGAGCGGCGCGGAACGCGAGCCGGGTGCAAGCACAAAATCAGTGACGCCACATCTGGTCAACTCATCGACAAGTACTCGCGCTTGTACCGTCGATGCATTCACGGGCCCAGCCTTTCATGCCAAGTGCCATGAGCCGGGCACCGGTCAAGAACTGCCGATCAGGAGCCCCGAGCGCTTGCCGGCACCGGCATGCCAGGCCGCCGCTAACCGGGCCCGCCACCAAATTCCCCGCTCCATGGAAACCCGATCACTGGCCTGCATCAGTGCACCCAGCTCGGGGGCAAGCCGCTCAACTTTGATCACGCCGCCGACCGGGACGGTTGAGTTCTGCACGACATCACCGGCAAGCAAGGTTCCGGTGCCAAGGCCACAAGCCGATGTTGTTCCAAGTGCTCCGGCCAAGGCGGTCGAAGGCCCAAGGCCAACGGATGAATCCAATGATCCACTGATGACCACCGGCATGTCGAGTTTCTCCGCTAGCCGAATACAGGTCGCCACCCCACCAAGTGGCGCCACTTTGATGATGGCGAAATCAGCAACTCCACGCAGGTCGAGTTCCTCTGGGTTAGCGGCGCCCCTGATCGCTTCATCAATAGCAATCGGCACGCCGACTTGGCCGCGAACTTGCCGAATGTCGTCAAGCCCCGCACACGGCTGCTCGACATATTCGAGCCCGTATTCACCGAGGCGGCGCAGTGCCTTGACGGCTTCACTTACCGACCACTTGGCATTGGCATCAATGCGTATCGATCCGACTCCACGACCCAATGCGGTATCCAGGACGTCGCGCACGGCGGCAACTCGAGCGTCGTCATCTGCCAGCGTGCCCCCAACCTTGACCTTGATGCACTGGCAGCCGTGGTCCAGCACCGCTGATCGCGTTAATGCAGCAGCCTCAGGTGAACTCACCGCTGGGATGATCGCGTTGACCGCGACCGTGTCACACTTCGCCGCCGGCCAGGAACCGAATGCCGATTCAATCGCGCAATCCAGCCAGCGCGCGGCCGCGACGTCCGGGTAATCGTCAAATGGCGCGAATTCACCCCAACCCGATGGCCCCTTGATCAAAATGCCCTCGCGCATCGTGATGCCGCGAAAGGCACGGGTCATGGGCAACCCGAATACCACCGCCGTTTCAAGCAACGCCTGCAATTGCTTATCGGGCATGTGAAATCAAGGGCGCTTAGGGAACTGACGAAAGTCCGGCTCGCGCTTTTCCTTGTAGGCATCGCGACCCTCTTGGGCCTCCGCTGTCATGTAGAACAACAAGGTCGCATCGCCGGCAAGTTGCTGAACCCCGGCAAGGCCATCATCGGCGGCGTTATGTGATGCTTTCAGCATCCGCAGGGCGAGCGGAGACATGTCGAGCAGCTGCCGGGCCCACGCCACCGTCTCAATCTCCAGGTCGGCAATAGGGACCACCGAGTTGACAAGCCCCCAGTCATACGCCTGCTCCGCGCCGTACTGGCGGCAGGTGTACCAGACTTCGCGCGAGCGCTTTTGCCCAATGGTGGCTGCGAGCAGCCCGGATCCGTAGCCGCCATCAAAGGACCCAACCTTGGGGCCGGTCTGGCCAAATCGCGCATTGTCCGCGGCGATGGTCAAATCACATATGACGTGCAGTACGTGCCCACCACCGATGGCGTAACCCGCCACCATCGCAATGACCGGCTTCGGAGTGCGGCGGATCTGGACCTGGAGATCAAGAACATTTAGACGGCCAACCCCGCGTTTCGCGACTTCATCGTCACCGAGGTAGCCGTCATTGCCGCGAATGACTTGGTCACCACCGGAGCAAAATGCCCAGTCACCTTGCCCGGTCAAGATGATGACGCCGATAGCGTCGTCATCGCGCGCATAATTCAGTGCGTCACTTAGTTCAAATAGGGTGGGAGGACGGAATGCATTGCGCTTCTCGGGTCTATTGATCGTGATCTTGGCGATACCTACGTCAGCGCCGGTTGACACCTCGAGGCGAATGTCGCGGTACTCCCCTATCTGCTCCCATTGGCCACCTGGGGTGATCGAGGAATAAGCCGGGTCGGTCATCGCCGGTGAACCCTCGGGCACCACCGGCGGCAAAACGTATCGGGTGCGGGTATCCATGTCGGGAACGCTATCGCGACGTCCTACGCTCGGATCGATGCGTCCACTAATTTCGATTCCCGTGCCACCTGGCCCCGCGGGTCTGATGGCACTACTGGGCCCACTGCGCCAAGCTATTACCGGTGCCGGCCCAGCGATTGCGCCACTGCCCGTTACCGGTCCGACTATCTCAGCGGCATACCTGGAGCGACTGCGCGCCGCCACCTGCCCAGATGACGCCAGCAAACCCTTGGAAGCCGAGGATGTCGCAGCGGTGCTCGCAACATCCGGTTCGATGGGGCAGCCAAAAGGCGTGCTACTAACCGCGGCCGGTCTCACCGCACTTGATCAAGTGGTTAATGGCGCAAACGCCCAGTGGATCGCGGCGTTACCGCTGCATTCAATGGGCGGCTTCAATGTCGCAGTGCGCGCCCTCGCCAGCGGGCGCGAGCCGATCGCGGTGGCAAGCCTAGGCGGTGCTACTCCGTTCACCTCGGCGGTTTTTGCCGATGCCGTCAAACGTGCCAGTGGCGCCCCAATTCATGTCTCCCTTGTGGCATCCCAACTTCGCCGCCTCCTTGCCGATGACATTGGCGTTACCGCATTGCAAGCCTGCGCCCTGGTTTTGGTCGGGGCTGGTCCGCTTGCCAACCGAACCCGGGTGCTCGCCGAGGAACAAGGCGTGAAAGTCGTCGCCTCATATGGCATGACCGAGACCTCAGGTGGCTGCGTTTTCGACGGTCTGCCCCTACCCGGGGTGCAAGTGCACGGGCCGACTGACCCCGCCGGCACCTTGATAGTCAATGGACCAATGCTGGCCGCGGGTTACCGGCTCGCCCCGGAACTATCACGTGCCGCCTTCACCTCGGCCGGATTCATCACAAGTGACCTGGGCAGTGTCGATGGCGCCGGTTTCGTCACGATCCTCGGTCGCGCTGATGACGTGGCGATAATCAATGGGGTTAATGTCTCAGTGCTGGCCGTGGAGCAGGTGATAGGCGAAATCCCCGGGGTGGAGGCCGTTTCGGTAATCACGGTCATCGGACCCGATAGCCAGTCGGCACTGGTGGCCGCGGTTGAGAGCGCCATTGGCCCGACCCTCGAAACTGTCATCAAGGCGTCCGTGCAACAACAACTTGGGACCGCAGCGGTACCTTGTCACGTTCTTGACCTACCGGGGTTGCCACCGCTACCCAATGGCAAAGTCGACCGAGCAACACTTATCAAAATCGCTGGCCAATCCGGAAGGCTGCCATGGCAACTTTAAGTCAATGGGTTGCGGGATCACGTCCGCGTACCTTGCCGGCTGCCGTGGCGCCGGTTGCCGTCGGCACCGGTCTGGCGATAAATGCTGACTCCTTGCAAACTGGCCGGGCCGTTCTTGCGCTCGTTGTCGCTTTAGCGCTGCAGGTCGGAGTCAACTTCGCGAACGACTACAGCGACGGTATTCGCGGCACTGACAATAAACGCATCGGGCCGGTGCGACTTGTCGGCCAGGATCTAGCGCGCCCACCTGTTGTTCGCCTGGCCGCTTTCAGTGCTTTTGGTGTTGCCTGCATTGCCGGTCTCGCACTGGTGGTTGCCACCCAAGCTTGGTGGTTGCTTCTTGTTGGCGTGGCCTGCGTAGCCGCAGCGTGGCTGTACACCGGCGGCCCGCACCCATACGGGTACCACGGACTCGGTGAAATCTTCGTACTCGTTTTCTTTGGGATCGTGCCCGTTGTAGGCACGTTTTACGTGCAATCAGGCACAATTACCCTCGCCGCGGTAATTGCCTCCGTCGGGGTTGGGGCACTCGCCTGCGCGGTACTCGTAACTAATAACTTGCGCGATCTACCCAGCGATCAACTAGTTGGCAAGTACACGCTCGCGGTTCGCCTTGGCGATAAGCGCACCCGCGGGCTCTATGTCGCCTGCATCATCGCGGCAGCGCTCAGCACGATCATCGTTTCTGCGATTGTTTCGTGGCTGGTTCTGTTCGCCCTAGTGCTTCTAATAATTGCCCCGATTCGCCTCATCCTTGGCGGGGCGACCGGCCCTGAACTCATCCCAGCACTCAAGCAAACAGGTCTACTCGTTCTTCTCTACGGTCTCGGCTTGGGCTTCTTGCTCGCCGTTTCCTGAGCGCTCCAGATCGTCAGCCTCATCCTCGGCACGGGACGACGCATCAATTCGAGCATTTATCCGCCCGAAGAAACTAGCTAGGGAAACCCCCATCGCGGCCCGCTGCCGATTCAGCACCACGGTGCTGATTACCCCCGAGACCAAGAGCGCAACAACAGCCGCGATGAGGCCACGGAGCGGGGTTGTCAATTGAAGCAGCAGCCAAATGCCGCCAAACAGCAGCGCTCGCAGCATGGTGAAGCGAATTATCGCCCACCCGGAGGATTTCACCTCCCCAGCGTACGACCCCCGGGGCAGCTAGCGCGAAGCCGCGGTTCGCTGGCTGGGGCGGTACGCGTTATTGTGTCGGCACTACAACGCAACTGGCTTGATTGTCTCGATTACGGAGGTTTTCACATGCTGCGAGTCCTGGGGGTCTTGGTTCTCGTCGCGCTGTATATCTCATTCATCATCGACGTCTTACGCACCCCCCGCCAAGAGGCCCGCACGCTGCCAAAGTTGCTCTGGCTGGCGCTGGTCGTCATCATCCCGATCATCGGCGGGGTCCTCTGGTTCTTCTTAGGTCGACCGCGCCCCACAAATGGCGGGGTTTTTCGACGTCGGGGGCCAATGGCTCCCGATGATGACCCCAAGTTCTTAAAAGGATTGGACGAAGAGGCGTGGCGCCGCCGTATGCGTGAGCGTCGTGGCGAAGCTTAGGTGGTCACGTCGCTAAACCCCGGAGTAGGAATGCAGGCTGTTGACAAAAATATTAACCCCAAAGTAATTGATGATGAAAGCCGCCCAGCCCGCAATGGCAACCCAAGAGGCTCGATCCCCGCGCCAACCAACAGTTGAACGTGCGTGTAGGTATGCGGCGTAGATAACCCAAGTGATGAAGGCCCAGGTTTCCTTGGGGTCCCAGCCCCAGTATCGGCCCCAAGCGTTCTCGGCCCAGATAGCACCCGCGACGACCGCGAAAGTCCATAATGGAAAGGCAAACGCAAGAATCCGGTAGGTCAAGGTTCGCAGTTTTTCGGCGGGCGGCACCTTCGCCATCGCCACCTTGCCGCGACGCTCGGCGTGGGCTTGCACCAGGGACAACCCAGCCGTTGCCGCAGCCAGCGTGAAGGCGCCGGCGCAGATAATGGCGGCGGCAACGTGAATGATCAGCCAGTAGGACTTTAGTGCGGGCACCAATTGCGCCCCCTCGGTGTAGAGCACAGTTACCGCAAGGCCAAGTGTCAACAGGGTTGGGATGACGATAAAGAGTCCGAGCCAGCGCACATCACGGCGCAGGGAGACGATCAAGAAGGCGCCGAGAATGCCTACGGCAGAGCTAATCGAAAACTCGTACATATTGCCCCACGGCACGCGACCCGCCCAAACTCCGCGGAGCACCACCCCTACTAGGAGTAAGACAAATCCCAGCCAGGTGAATGACATCCCGATATTGGCTGATTTTCGACCGGCGTCGTCCTCGGTCGGAGCGTCGAGCGCCGGCTTAGTCAACACCGCGGTGCTTCCGACAGCGGCTACTACGGGTACCTGCGATTGAGTCAGCCCGGAACGACGCCGACCTGAGGCAAATGAGATCGCGAACGCGACCATTGCGATGGTTAGAGTAAACATTGAGGCGTAAACCGCCGCGTTGCTGGCACCCGCCAACGCCGTCGCGTTCACATCTGCTCCTTACACATCGGATGCTGCTTTTTCCGACGCGCTGACCGGTAAATCACCAACGGCAGCGCGAATTAACTGTAGTTCACCAGGCAGGTCCGCTGATTCAATGCGTGCCAAGCCCGCTAATTGCACTACCGTAACCCCTTGGGAAATTGACGCAACACTTAACCAGACCCGGCGCCTGCGAATGAACAACGACAACATCAATCCGGTCATCGCAAGAATTGCTCCCGCCAGTGCAATCTCCTTACCCGGATCGAAGGCAATCTGAAATGACGCCCACCGCTGAAAGCCGGTTAGTTCAATTGAGCCTGAACCATCCGGGAGCGCCCAAGTCTGCCCCGGACGCAGGGCAGCGATGCCGATCTGCTCCATGGCCTCGGTATCTAGTCGGTACACACTTTGCGGTGCCCCAGCATCTAGGCCCATGTCGCCACGCCAGGCCGACAGGAAGACAGACGGGTCATCCGGGCCCGGGAAAGTCGAGGTCGGCCCCCGTAAGTTGTTCGCTGGTGCGGTTGGTACGAAAATTCCTTGGAACCCCAATTGCGGGTCCGAGTCTGGAACCTTCACAACCCCGGTAGAGGTGAAGTTTCCGTCCTGTGGCAAGAACACCACCGAGTCGTCAAAACTGACCACCCCATTGGCGTCACGCACCACAATGTGAGGTGCGTAACCATGACCAACCAGAAACACTTTGGCCCCGTCAACCGCCAGCGGTGAATTGACTTCGATCCGGGTCTTTTCGGCAACAGCGCCCGGTGACCTCCGGTAGGTGACATCGGCTTCGAAGAGACTTGGCGAACCTCGCTGCGCGACGCCGCGCTCGAAGTCAACATTGAATTCATCGAGGGTGAATGAGAACGGCGACAACCGCCCTGCCCCGGTGAACCGGCCGCCACCCCAGGCGTCGTACTGGGTCAGGGTGTTGGCGAACCCCTGCCCCTCCCTAACAATTACATTGCCTTTCCAGCCGAATAATCCGCCAACGGCAACACCAACCAGGATCAAGATGAGGGAAAAGTGAAAGAGCAGGTTTCCAGTCTCGCGCAGGAAGCCCTTTTCTGTCGCAATTGACGTCTCTGTACGAACCACTCGCCAGCGTCGACTTGTGAAATACGTATCTGCCCGCTCCAGCACCACATTGGCTGGCGCACCGACCTCAAACTCCAATGACTGCGGCAGGCGCAAGAGGTTACGAGGTACCGGCGGAGGAGGAGCCAGCATCGCCCGCCAGTGCACCTGCGTCCGTGGCACCACGCACCCGATCAACGAGATGAAAAGAAGTAGGTACACCGCGGCGAACCAGGGTGACGAATAGACATCAAAGAACCCGAGGGCATCAAAAATCGGCCCAAAAGTTGGACTCTCGGCAATCCACTCATTTACCCGCAGCGGGTTATTGCCGCGCTGTGGGAATATCGACCCCGGCACACTGGCGATGGCTAGCAGGAAGAGCAGAATCAAGGCGGTCTTCATGCTCGTCAATTGCCGCCAAGCGAATCTAAGGAACCCTAGGGTGCCCATGGGCGGCAGAATCGGGGCCTCATTAATCATTTAGAGAGCCGTCTCGAATGCCGGGATTGATGTGCGCAGCCAGATCGTGACATCGGTCCAGATGCCGGTGACTAACAGCACCCCGACAATTACCAACATCGCCCCGCCAATGCGCATGACCAACAGGTAGTGCGATTTAACGAATGTCAATCCCCGCGCGGTACGACTGAACAACACCGCAAGTAAGACAAATGGCAGCCCAAGACCTAGGCAATAGACAAAGGACAGCAGTGCGCCGCGCAGGGCACTGGCCTCGGTGAATGCGAGGGTTTGCACGGCCGCCAGGGTTGGCCCAATACAAGGTGTCCAGCCCAAGCCGAACAGCACGCCCAGGAGTGGCGCTCCCGCAACCCCCCAGGTCGGCAGGCGGTGAATCCGCCATTCGCGCTGCATCCCTGGGATCAAGCCCATAAATGCCAGCCCCATGATGATCACTAGAACCCCCAGCCCCCTAGTGATGACATCTTGATGTTGCAGCAGGACCGCGCCAACACCACCGAAGAAAGCCCCGAAGGAGACGAAAACCACGCTGAAACCGAGCACGAAGAGCACGCTGCCCAGCAACATTTGACTTTTGCGCCCAGAGCCGAGTTCCGCCCCTGTGAGGCCCGTCACATATGACACATATCCGGGAGCTAACGGCAGTACACATGGGCTCAGAAAGGCAATAAGTCCAGCAGCGAAGGCCACCGGGAAGGCGAGAAGCAGTGATCCGCTTGTTACTAAATCAGCGATCATGGTTGCTCGGCCAACAGTGGCTCAATTATCGCCCGCAATGATGACTCGCTGACAGTGCCCAGCGCGCGCGCAGCCACTCGGCCCTTCTTGTCCACGATCAGAGTGGACGGGATGGCTTGGGGGGGCAGCGTGTCGCGGAAGAGTAACTGCAATTGTCCATCGGTGTCGACGATGCTCGGATAAGTGATTTTAAAGCGATTGACGAAGCCCGCTGCCGAACTAGGTGAATCTCGCGTGTTGAGTCCGACGAACTGCACATCATCACCGGCGAACCTGGCCCACGCGGCTTCGAGATCCGGGGCCTCAGCCCGACACGGTGCGCACCAAGAGGCCCACACATTGATTACTACAACATCACCTTGAGCCTGCGCTAGATCAAAGCTGTCACCCGTGAGGGTGGTGCCGACAAGAAAAGGTGCCGGTGCCCGCTCGTCATCAGGGAGCACCACGATCGATCCATCACCGGCCACATAACCGGCATCGACTCCCGCCGGTGCAGTCGAATCACTGCCACCGCAGGCCGCAAGCGAAAAGACTGCGGCACTAGCGAGGAGCACCGGGGTTAATCGGCGAGCTAAACGGTGCATCGTGGTGCTTATGCGCCGGCGATCTTGCTGGCCTTGGCCAGAAGGTCCCGCGATGGCTCGGTATAGGTAATCGCAACTAGATCGTCACCTTCGTAGGCCAAGGAGGTAAGTGAGGCGAGTGAGCACTGTCGACTGCGCGGATCGTGCCAAAGTCGGCGGTCTTCGGCGCGCAACCGCGCAATCCAGATAGGTAGTTGGTGACTGACCAAGACGGCCTCGTGGCCGCGGGCTTGATCACGGGCCGCGTGCACCGCCGCGGTCATGCGCGCAGCAACCTCGTCATACGGCTCACCCCAAGACGGGCGAAAAGGATTCCAGAGATGGCGCCATGTCTTGGGCTGCTTCAGCACCCCATCGCCGACGCTAACCCGCTGCCCCTCGAAAATATTGTCGGCCTCAATTAGCAGCGGGTCGGTCTGGGTCACCAGACCATGTTTTTCGGCAATTGGCTGCGCAGTTTGCTGGGCCCTCTCCATCGGCGATGAGATAACGGCGGTGACATCATGATTGGCCAAGGCCGTTGCCGCGCGCTCAGCCATCACTTGACCTAGGTCAGAGAGGAAATAGCCCGGGAGGCGCCCGTACAACACGCCTTCTGGGTTGTAGACCTCACCATGGCGAAGCAGGTGCACAACGGTTCGATCATCGCCACCCATGCCTCCACTCTAAGTTACGTGACCTTGCGGCGCGCGGCGGTGCGACGACGGCTCGGGCGCCAACTACCCTCACCAGCTTCAAGAGCTGCCTCACGAAGAATCTCGCCGTGGGCCGCGACCGCCTCTACCAACCCGTACAAGGTGCTGGTGCCGGCGAGCACGTCAACGCGTAAGCCATGCTCCTGGGCCGTCTTTGCGGTCTGCGGGCCGATGCACGCCACGATGGTGGTGTGGTGGGGCTTGCCCGCGATGCCAACCAGGTTTCGCACCGTGCTGCTCGAGGTGAACAACACTGCGTCGAAACCACCGGTCTTGATCGCCTCCCGCACCTCGGCGGGCGGTGGGGCGGCCCGAACCGTGCGGTAGGCGGTGATGTCTTCGACCTCCCAGCCCAGTTCAGCCAGGCCCGCAGCCAAAGTGTCGGTTGCAATGTCGGCGCGTGGCAAGAACACCCGATTGATTGGGTCGGTCAATGAGTCGTAGATCGGCCAGTCCTCCAGCAGGGCGCTGGTCGACTGATCGCCCACCGGAACGAGATCCGGCCGGACGCCAAATTCGATCAGTGAGGCCACGGTGCTGTCGCCAACCGCGGCCACCTTGAGGCCAGCGAAGGACCGAGCATCTAGGCCGTACTCGTCTAGCTTTTCGCGAATGGCCCGCACCGCGTTGACCGAAGTGAAACCAATCCACTCGTAGCGACCCGAAACCAAGCCGTGAATTGCCCGGTCGATTTGCTGCGGGGTACGCGGAGGTTCGACCGAAATAGTTGGTACCTCCATCGGCACCGCGCCATGCCCGCGCAGCATCGACATGATCGAACCCGTGGTGTCTTGGGTTCGTGGGATCAACACCCGCCACCCAAAGAGTGACTTGACTTCGAACCAATCCATTTTCTCGCGCTGTGCCACCACATCGCCAACGACCACCATGCCTACCCCGGAAAGCTTCATCAGCTTTGAGATATTCCCGATCTCAGCCAAGGTCCCCGCGATGGTGCGTTGATCAACGGTGGTGCCACGCCGAGTGACTGCAATATGAGTCTGTGGGTCAGCGCCCGACTGGAGCAGCATGGCCGCAATCTCAGCGACTTTGTCCGCGCCGTTGAGCACGACCAGCGTAATGCGGGGATTAACAAGGTCAGCCCAGTCAAGATCCACATCATTGGCATCGACGACTCGGATTTGCCGAGTGCGGCCACCGGTTAATCCAAATCCTGCATAGGCCGGGATCCCGGTGACTTCACTAACACCGGGGGCTACCTCAAAAGGCACCTTGGCTTTGCGCAGCGCCGCCGCCTCAATTAGCAACGTGCCATCAACCACCGGGTCGCCGGCTATCAACCGCACGATGCGCTTGCCCTCGCGGGCGGCGTTGATAATCAACTTTGCCCGTTCGGCTTGGTCCAGTGCGACGCCTTCAGAGTCCAGCGCGATGGTGATTTCCGCGCCTGGATTTACGTGGGCATTGGCAATCTCAATCGCGTCGGCGTCAACAATGACAACTTCGGCATCACGCAGAAGTGCCGCAGAGCGAAGTGTCAGCAACTCGGGATCACCCGGACCTGCCGCAACCAGCGCGACCGAGCCCAAGTTCACCTTCTTGCGGGGCTTGGTCGTGGCATTCACGGTTTCTCCTGGGCTGGTGCTAGCTGGCTCATTTGGTATTACCGGACTCTTCGGCTTGGTCATGCGTTGATCGCCTCCGGCTCATAGCCACGGCGTTGCTCGTGGAATGCCAAGATCTGCAGCTCAACGGCAAGATCTACTTTGCGGACCTCAACCCCGTCGGGTACTTCAAGTACCACCGGCGCAAAATTCAAAATACTGCAAATCCCGGCGGCTACTAGTCGGTCGCATACCCATTGCGCGCAATCCGCCGGCGTGGCAATTACGCCGATCTGGGCTTTCGTGTCGCCGACGATGGCTTCGAGATCAACCAGAGGCCGGACCGTCAGGTACGCCGCCGAGGCAAGTTCACTCGCGGACAGACTCTCACCCACCACATCGGGGTGATTATCGACAAGGCCGACGATCGCGAAACCGCGTGAAGTGAAGCCCCGATAAGAAATCAACGCTCGGCCCAGGTTTCCAACGCCGACGATTACTACACCCCAAGGTTGCGCGGCACCCAACTCCCGGCTGATGTGATATGTCAGGTAGGAAACGTCATAGCCAACACCACGGGTACCGTACGAGCCTAGATAGGAAAGATCCTTGCGAAATTTAGCGGAGCTCACTCCACATTTTGCAGCTAGGGCTTCGGACGAGACCGTCTGCACCCCGGCCGCGCTCAGGGAAACCAACACCCGGTGATACACCGGCAGCCGGGCTACCGTGGCATCGGGTATACCACGTCCGGCCTCGCGGGGCCGGCCTTTGCCGAGGGGAATTGACATGTTGCTCCTGCTGGGTGCCCCCACCGGCTTCGGCGAGGTGCCCTAAGGGTAGGCACTTGTGCCCCAGTGCACAAAGTTGAGCGGACATCGACGTCCGATTATCGGGATAAGGCCGCACGCAGTCGGTCCGGATCCACCCGCCAGTAGTCATGAATAACTCCCGAAATGAGGACCACCGGGATTTTTTCCCAATAAAGGTCAAAAAGCACGAGTTCATCAAGGACCGAGACTTCTTCCCAGTCGGTGCCCGTCTCCGCGCAGACTTGGGCCACGATCACCCGGGCCTCATCACAAAGGTGGCAGCCCGGCTTCCCGACGAGGGTGAGCATCAGCTACGTGCCGCCGGTCGCTTCTCACTCATCACCATAAACCTCACGAAGCCGGCCCCTGGCTACCTTGCCGGTGGCTAAGTGCGGGAGTGCATCGACGACCCTGATAACTGACGGGCACTTAAAGCGTGCCAGCCGCTCGGCGCAATGCGCAGCAACATCGGCAGCCGAGATGACCCGCCCCGGTACCGCTACTACGAGTGCGGTCACAGACTCCCCGGTGACATCATCTGGCACCCCGATGACGGCGACTTCAGCAACCTCGTCCATTGTCTCGATCGCAACCTCAATTTCGCGCGGATAAACATTGAACCCGTTTACCAAAATCACCTCACGGCGTCGGTCGACAATATGCAGATCCCCGTCTGCATCGAAAAAGGCGATATCACCCGACCTGAACCACCCATTCTCGTCGGGTCCGCCGGCCCCATCGGGCCAGTACCCACTAAAGACTGACGCACCTCTAACCCACATCTCACCTGGGTCACCTTCTTCGGCATCGGGCCCAGTTTCAGCACCAATCCCAAAGTCGGTAACTTCATCAGAAACCAAACGCACCTGGACCCCCGGTAATGGCCGGCCCACCGAGCCTGGCTTCGGCGCGCCTGACACCAAGGTTGTGGCAACCACCGGCGCCGTCTCGGTCATGCCGTAGCCCTCAAAAATCTCCTTGCCCGTCGCCGCAGCAAAGTCTTCGCAAACCCGCAGCGGCAGCGGCGACCCCCCACTGGTGAAGAGCCGCACACCGATAAGGGCCGACCGAGCCCCGGGAACCTGGCACCAAGCCTGATACATCCCCGGTGCCCCAGCAACCGTGGTTACCCCATGCTTGGTGATGACCTCAAGGCTGCCAACGGGGTCAAATCGATCCAGGACAACGCATGTTGCACCGGCAGACGCCGCTAGACCTAATGCCGCGTTGAGCCCGTAGACATGGAACATGGGCAGTACCAGCAGCACTACGTCACTGTGCTGCACCGCGGGCGGGGACTGCAGTGACTTGATCATCTCGACATTCGCCCGTAACGCACCGTGAGTGAGCATTGCCCCTTTCGGGCGCCCACTGGTACCGGAGGTAAATAGCAACAATGCGAGCGCATTTGTCGAGGTGGCTTGCTCGGCCAACACCAGCTGCGCGCCAGTACTGAAAATCTCAACCCAGGGTTTACTGCCCAGCACAACAACTTCACAGGCGGCGAGTGACGCCGTTGCCGCATTTGCGGTCGCCGCCGCCGCTTCGTCAACGAATAAAAGTCGGGCACCTGAATCAGCAATTAGTAACGCGATCTCCGGTGCTGTGTAGGCAGGATTAAGTGGCACGGCCACTAATCCAGCACGCAGGATGCCAAAATAGGCGATGACGAAATCGGCAGAGTTACCCAGAAGTCCAGCTACCCGCTCACCAGCATGGAGCCCACGCTGCAACAACCCGCAGGCGAAAGCGTCGATCTGGGCATCAAGTTCGGCCCATGTCATTACGCGATCAGTGTCGATAATCGCGGTCTGGGTCGGGTAATTACGGGCCGAGTTTCGGACAAATTCAGCGATATTGGCGTTCTGGGTCATCGCTACTCCTTCCTGCGGGCCTGTGCCGGAGCCATGCTCCTCGGTAGGCTCAGCCTATGACGGCATCGAAGCAGCCTGCAGCACCCACGACCGCAGGCGGCAACCTCGACGTCCTTTCGGCATATCGCCAAGCCGGTCAGGCCTCCGCGAAGGCGGGCGAAGAGTCAGCCAGCCCGCACGAGCAGGCGAATAGTGCCGCATTCTTTGATCTCGATAACACGATCATCCGGGGGGCCAGCGTCTATCACTTCGCCGTCGGTCTGGCTAAGCGCAAGTACTTCACGATGCCAGAAATTGCGGGATTCGCCGTCAAACAAGTCAAATTCGTCGTCAGCGGCTCTGAGGACCTAGAGGATATCGCGTCGGTTACCGAAGCCGCGCTTTCGTTCGTGCAGGGACGAAGTGTCGAAGAGTTAACTGCCTTCGGTGAGGCTATTTTCGACGAGAGCATGGTTAACAAACTCATCCCAGGCTCCCTCGCACTCGCACAAGCCCACCTCGACGCCGGGCAGCAGGTTTGGCTGGTTACCGCAACCCCGGTTGAGTTGGCAACCATGGTCGCCAGGCGTTTAGGCCTGACCGGCGCCCTCGGTACGGTTTCGGAGATCAAGGACGGTGTCTACACCGGCCGCCTAACCGGTCCACCCCTGCACGGTCTCGCAAAAGCTGAGGCAATCCGAGCCCTCGCCACCCGTGAAGGCCTGGACCTAAGTGCCTGCTCGGCCTACTCCGATTCATCCAACGACATCCCCATGCTCTCCGCCGTCGGAAACCCGGTCGCGGTAAACCCTGATTCGACCCTTCGAACCCATGCCCGTGACAACAGTTGGGTAATTCGAGATTTCCGCCGCCGCGCCCAACTCAAGGAGTATTCGGCACCGGGCCTTTCAGCATTCGGTGGCATCGCTTTGGGATTGACTATCGGTTACGCGATCGGCCGACGCCACCGCTAAGTGGCTTACTGCTAACCAAATATCGACTGCCGTTGCATCAGCAACCGGTAAAGGGTCTGCTGGATCTGCTCGCGAACCTGATCGGTCAGGTTGAAAACGAGCATCGGATCATCAGCGGCATTCTTTGGATACTGATCGGTGGGAATCGGCTCACCGAAGTGAATGAACCACTTGCTCGGAAGTGGGATCAAACCGAGGGGGCCGAGTAATGGGAAGGTCGGGGTAATCGGAAAGTACGGCAAACCAAGGAGGCGAGAGACCACGGTCGCATTGGCAATCATCGGGTAGGTTTCCTCGGCCCCCACGATTGCCGTTGGGACTATTGGGGTCCTTGTGCGTAACGCCGCCGCGACGAAACCACCTCGGCCGAATCGCTGCAATTTGTATCGTTCTGCGAACGGCTTGCCGATGCCCTTGTAGCCCTCTGGCCACACCCCGACGATTTCCCCGTCGCGCAACAGCCGTTCAGCATCGGGATGGCAGGCCAAAGTGTGCCCCGCCTTTCGGGCTATCTCACCAAGGAATGGGCTCTGAAACACCAGATCGGATCCGAGCATCCGTAGATGGCGATGTGCTGGATGCTCATCCAATAATGCGACTTGGGTCATCACGGCGTCTAAGGCGATAACTCCAGAATGATTCGCCACCACTAAGGCGCCTGTTGTATCAGGGATATTCTCTAGGCCGGATGCCTCAACTCGAAACCATGACTTGTAAAGCGGGCGCATCATGGCCATCAAGACTTTGTCGTTGAACTCCGGATCAAAACCGAGGTCGTCAACGCAATAGTCGCCGGCTAAACGGCGCTGCACGAATGCCCAGAACTCCATGAGCCGGGCGAGCAAGTCAGGTTCGAGATCGTCAACGAGGCGCGGCCTAATTGGCTCCTCACCACGAATCGGGATTATCTTGGCATTAGGCAACCGACACCTCGCGGCGTGCGAGAAAACTTGCGAATGCCTGCGGAGTTGAATACATCGGCTGATGCCCGAAAGTACTAGTCGCAAGTGCGGTGTCGAGCACCCGGCCATAGGTCAAGTAACGGACCTGCTCGGCCGTGAAATCGATCAATCCGGCTTGGCTAATGCTGCGGCCAAATGGCGTGAAAAGAAACTCAGGTAACGCGATGCGCTGGTGGCCCGTCCGACGGATCGCCTGCGACAGCATCAGGACGCCGCTCCCGGCAACATTGAAGGTGCCCGGGTAACTCTTCAACACCGCACGCTTCACGAACTCAAGACCGTCATCTTCGTGGATGAATTGCAGTCGGGCATCAAACCCAAGCACGGTCGGTATCACCGGCAAGGAGAAATAAGTAGTCATCGCCGTGTCAATGCCCGGGCCGATGAAGTTGGCGAACCGCAGGGTCGTCACCGCCACATCTGGGCGTCGGCGTGCAAAACCGCGTACATACCCCTCGACCTCACTTGAGTCCTTTGCCCAACCAGATCTAGGCGCGTGCCGCGGCTGCATCTCCTCGGTGAACATCGCCGGGTCCTTTGGCCCACTGCCATATACCGAAGCGGTTGACTTGACCACCAAGGCCTTGACACTCGGGGTGCGCTGGCAGGCAGCCAGCAACTGCATGGTGCCGATGACGTTGATCTCTTTCATGGTGGCGCGCCCACCGGCTTGCCGCGGGGTAGCGATCACCCCCATATGCACCACGGTCTCGACTCCGGCCTCACCCAGGACCTTGGCAATGACCGGGTTGCGGATATCTGCGCGAACGAACTGCATTCCCGGCAATTTCAGTTTCGGGGGCACTATGTCAACGCCGATGACTTGATCGATTGCCGGGTCTTCAGAGAGGATCCGGGCCAGTTGCCCACCTAGATATCGCGAGACGCCAGTGACTAGGACCACGCGCCCAACACCTAGGTCACCCATTACGGACCCCCTTGCCCGCTCATCCCACTTACGTAAGCACGCAGGTCTACCTAGCCCTTATTGCGGCGCTGGACTCGGGTACGGCGCAACAGCTTGCGGTGCTTCTTCTTTGCCATCCGCTTGCGGCGCTTTTTTACCACTGAGCCCATGAAAAATCCTCGCGTTAGTCGTTCTAAAGATGCGTTCAGGAAACCCACGAACGCTAACTAGTAACGATCAGCCTATCTGCCGGCTCAGGCGGTCTCGACGAAGGAGTCCCGAAGGTAGTCATGGACTGCCTGCTCTGGGACCCTGAAGGAGCGACCAACGCGGACCGCGGGGAGCTCACCACCATGAACCAATCGATAAACGGTCATCTTGGAAACCCGCATCACCGAGGCAACCTCGGCGACAGTTAGGAAGCGAACCTCGGCAAAGCCGCGCTCAAGGCTGTTGGTCATATGGCACCGAACTTTCTGCAGGCAGTCCGCTCCGGCTTTCCTGCCGATGCGTGATCAGGAACCGAACACTAGTGGCACCCGGGGCCGATGGGAAAGTTGGTTTGCAATATTGCCCTAAAAAATTACACCGGGCTACCGGTACCTAGCGGTCGAAGCCGAGGTCACAGCCAGTTATCAGACTCCGGCGCCAGCCTCCAGATCGGGAAAATCAGTTCCCTGGTAAGGCCTATCGCTTGGTCCACCTCGTCATTTGGTTTAAAACCCTCGTCGAAGGACTTCGGCCACGAGGTGCGCCCATCGGTCATCCGCACCGGCGCCGACCGCCCGTGCGTCGCTTCGACATACGCTCGAAATGCCTCCGGTAGTTCGGCACCCGGGTCGATCGGGTGGCCACCGACCTCGGCAATGAGGTGGGTCCAGGCCCGCGGTACGACATCAAGCCACTCGTATCCCCCGCCACCGACCGCAACCCAACGGCCAGCCGCATAGCGGTGGGCCCATCGGTGCATCGCCTCGTAGCTCAGGCGCTGGCCATCAATTGACAGATTCAGGTTTGCAAGTGGGTCATCAGCGTGGGCATCAACTCCATGCTGGCTGATAACAACCTGTGGGTCAAAGGCCTCGAGCAACTGCGGCACCACCGCACGGAAGGCCCGCAGCCAGCCTTGGTCACCCGTGCCCGCCGGGAGCGCAATATTGACCGCGGTGCCAAGGGCCGCTTGGCCACCGATTTCACTTGGCCATCCGGTGCCCGGAAACAGGCTCGCCGGACTCTCATGGATTGACATGGTTAGCACTCTGGGGTCATCCCAGAACATCGCCTGCACCCCATCGCCGTGGTGGACGTCCAGATCCACATATGCGATGCGCTCAACTCCTTGGTCCAGTAACCAGGTGATCGACGCTGCGACATCGTTGTAGACGCAAAAGCCTGATGCGGCGGCCGGCATGGCGTGGTGCAAGCCACCCGACAGGTTGACCGCATGCTCTACCGAACCGGCGTGCACCGCCTGCGTTGCAGCCAAGGTGGCGCCCGCCACCCGAGCGCTGGCCTGGTGCATGCCCGGAAACACCGGAACATCTGCGGTACCAAAACCCCAGGCTCGATCGCCGACCCCGATCTCGAAGCCAGTCTCAGATGCCCGCACGACCGCGGCTACGTATTGCCCATCGTGCACCCGCAATAAGTCATCCATTGAAATAGGATCCACCGGGCTCAGCAACTGCACGTTCGGCTGCACCAATAGGTCGAAATCCGCCGCCAGCCGCATCGCCAATTGCACTCGAATCGGGGTCAGCGGGTGGCCGGGGCCGAAGTCATACTCTGACAACCGCTCATCCCAAACCACGCCAACCCGTTTACTCACGATGCAGATAGCTCCCGGCTGCGATCCCGCGCAGCAACGATCGCGGCTACGAATGAATCAAGGGTTTCATTTTGCTCCAAGACCGCGATGGCGGCAGCGGTGGTGCCACCCGGGGAAGTCACCATGGCGCGTAGAGCCGCTGGTTCTTCACCACTGACGTCCAGCAGGTGGGCGGCACCCAACAAGGTGTTTACCACCGCGTTACGCGCATCGGCCGTGCTCAGCCCAACGGCCATGGCACCAGCCATCATGGCCTCCGCGAGAAAGAAGACATAAGCAGGTCCACTGCCAGAGACCGCCGTTATTGCATCCTGCAACGACTCTGGCACCGAAATCACCGTGCCCACCGATGCCAGCAACTGCTCAGCGCGAGCCAATGCTGCTGTATCGCAATTTGCACCGGCACTGATACCCGTTACCCCGAGCTCTAACCGAGCAGGAGTATTTGGCATCGCCCGAACCACATTGGCTTGCGGAAGAGCTTCTTCTATTGACGATGTTGTGATGCCGGCAGCAATTGAAATGACCAATGCTCCGTCAGGCACATCCGCTGCGATCTGGTCAACCACCGATCTAAAATCCTGCGGCTTTACCACGATGATCACGACCTCCGCGCCCAAAACTGCTGCCGCCGGAGCCGCGATCTGGACACCAAATCGATTCGCAAGATCGGCAGCTCGATCCTCCCGCTTCTCCGCGACCACTATCGAGGGGACCGGAGTCAACCGCCGCTGCAAGCCGACGATCAGCGCCTCGCCCATCACTCCGCCGCCTACCACCGCGATGCGTCTCACGCCTATTCCCTTCGCTAGTCCAAGATCAGGCACCTGGTAGCAGCGACCTGATCGCCGGCACGAGGCCGGTCGGTCTTTCGGCCAAGCCTCCCACGAGCCGGCCAAACCACCCCGGCCCAAACGGGATATACACCCGAACCGCCTCACCGGCATCGGTCAAGTGCTGCTGCAAGCCGGTGCTTCGGCCGTAGTACATGGCGAACTCGTAGGTGCCCTTTTCGCGGTGCAGCCGGGCGGTGAGCGTCTGGATGATCTCAATCAGGCGGGGGTCGTGGGTGGCAAAACCTGGCTCGGCAGCCGTCCGCAGTAAAGCTTTCGCGCAACGGAGATAGGACTTGTCCACCTCGATAGCTTGGCCAAAGCGCTCAAGTGATCCATCGCCACCCTGTCCTCGATAACTGGGCGCCCCCTTCACCAAGCGCACCCGACCTCCGATGGTTTCGCAATCGCCCTCGGTTCGCCGGAGAACAGATTGCAAGGTAATACCTACCTCGAAACCTTCGGCGCGCAGGCCACTTACCAGATCGAGCGTGGCATCGACCAACTCGTCAGGTCCCATGGCGATCATGACACTTACTTGACTGATCTGCGCCTGCGCGCACAAGTCCTTTAACGGACCGATTCGAGGGCGCCCACCTAGGAGGAGCTCCGGGAGGATTGCCACCTCGGAGATTCGGGCCAGTGATGCCGAAGCCAGGGCACTCACAGCCATCGCGTAATCAGCGAACACCAAGGCACTTTCGGCCTCGGCGAGTTCGCCGCTCACAGCACGCTCCAGGCTGATTAGCCGCCCTGCGTCGGCCAGCAGTTGTGCTGCTTCGATCACATCTTCAACCTGCTCACCCCCGGCAACCCGGTGCACGAACTCGCGCCCGATTGGCGTACCGGCGATGAAGGAGCCGACGGCCCCGTTCTTGGCGATCTGCTCGAAGATATTTCGGACTAATGGCACCAGATGACCTTATGACTTCCCGGGTGCAACCTTGGTAGGCAGTGGCTGTGTTGGGTCAAGGAGTCGCTGAATGGTCGGCGCCACCAGCGCCACGATCACCTCGTCGGTCGCGGAGGCCAATGGTTCAATATTCAACATTGAGCGGGTTGCAGCCACCCCGGCTAAGTACGCGGTGATCAAGGCGCCGCGCATCCGGGCATCGGGCACACCCATGGCCTCCACTAACCGATCAAGCAAAGTTGCCTGCAGGAAGTCGGTCAGGCCGCGCAATTGATCAATGCTCGTAGCCGCGCGGGCCGACTGCATCAAATTGGTGGCATCCTTGCGCACCTGCTCATCGCCACTGAGTTGCAAGGTTAGCCGCACCAAGCGCTCACCCATGCCATCCAAGCCGGGCGCGATTAACTTCGGAATGCTGCCGGCTGGGTCAAATGGCACTCGTAGCGCTGCCGCAAGTAATTGCTCCTTGTTGAAGTAGAGAGATCGGACGACACCAGGGGCCACACCGGCCGCCGCCGCCACTGTTTTAATCGTAGTGCTTGCATAACCGCGGGCGCCGAGCACTAAGCGCGCCGCGCCCAAGATCGAGGAAGTGAGATCGGATTCGGCCACACCCTGCACCGTACCGGGCACGGGTATTTATCGCGTGGCGATGGGAGTAACTCAAGGTATCAGGTGCCGGCGTGCGAAAGCCAGGGCCTCGGCTAGATCTACCACCCGCTGCTCACGCGACCCAGCACCCCGCGTACTTACCTCGACAATTACCGCGCCCGCGAAGCCGGCACCGAATAAAAACTCTAGAACCGCGCCAACCGGCTGAGTGCCTCGCCCTGGCAATAGGTGCTCATCGAGCGCTGAACCGCTGCCGTCGGCTAAGTGCAGGTGGGTGAGGCGTTCACCAAGATCCATCGCGAACTGCAGGGCATCACTACCGGAGACCGCGGTATGGGAAAGATCCAAAGTTGTGTGCGGGTAATCCTCGTCTCGGATATCCCAACCAGGTGAATATGCAGGTAAGCGCTGCGTGACCGCACGCCACGGGAACATGTTCTCTACGGCAAATTGCACATCAGTTTCATTGCGCATGGCCTCCAGGCCGCTAACGAAGGTACGTGCGTAGTCACGCTGCCACCTAAAGGGCGGGTGCACAACCACTGTGGACGCACCAAGAGTTTCAGCGACTTCCTGCGCCTTGCGCAGTTTCACCCATGAGTCAGTACCCCACACCCGATGGGTCATGAGCAGGCATGGGGCATGGATCGAGATGACCGGTACTTGATAGTGGTCGACCAATGCGGCAAGGGCATCGAGATCCTGACTCACCGAATCAGTGCCAACCATCACCTCTACGCCGTCGTAGCCAAGGGCCGCGGCGATCTCAAAGGCTGCAGCTGTGTTCTCCGGATAGACAGATGAACTTGATAAGCCAATGGGTGGGCTCACGCCCGTCGCCACCGATCAGTGAAGGCCGTAATAGCCCAGATACCGCCGGCCCCTATCAAGCCCACCACGATGGCCACGAAACTGTATCGCTCAGGGCCGAGGGACAGCGCAAAAAAGTTGGAGAAGAATGGGATGAACAGCACCCCGAGGAACAGCACAATCATCAGAGCAACGATGCCCAATCTAAGCAGGCTGAGTGGGCGAGCGCTTTGAATCAATACCGCAGTGGTGACAATGAACAAGGTGACGGTTGCCGCCGATTGGGCATCGCCCAAAGACTCGCCAATATTTAATGCCGTTCCGTAACTGGTGAAGGCAGCCAAAGCAGCGACAGCCCCCGCCGGTGCAGTGAAGACTATTACCCGTTTAAAGAAGCCCGGTCGAAAGCGCTCGGTATTTGGCATCAGCGCCAGGAAGAACCCGGGAATCCCAATCGTAAGTGCCCCGATGAGTGAAATGTGACGTGGCAGGAATGGGAAGGCGACCGCGAAAACACCGGTCGCAATGGAAATGAAAATCGCATAAAAGGACTTAGTTAGGAATACATCGGCAACGCGCTCGATGTTTCCGAGAACTCGCCGACCCTCAGCAACCACACTCGGCATCACCGACCACTTATCGTCAAGCAGAACCAGTTGGGCGACAGCGCGGGTGGCCCCCGAACCCGAACCCATTGCGATGCCGAGATCAGCACTCTTCAGCGCCAGCACATCGTTGACTCCGTCGCCGGTCATCGCAACAGTGCAGCCCTGAAGATGCAGCGCATCAACCATTGATTGCTTTTGCGCCGGGGTCACCCGGCCAAAGACCGAAGCTGTTTCAAGCACCTTGGCAATTTCGATGGTGTCCGATGGCAAGGTTCGAGCATCCACCGGATTCTCGGCACCAACAACACCGGCTTGCGCCGCTATCGCGCCAACGGTCGCCGCGTTATCCCCTGAAATAACCTTGACTCGGACATCTTGCTTGAGGAAATAAGCAACGGTCTCCGCGGCATCCGGGCGCAGGGTTTGGTCGATTACCACTAGCGCCACCGGCCGGACCTGGCCGGGGCCAGATTCGGCATCAGGGGTATCTGCACCATTGGCAAGGAGCAGTACTCGGGCGCCGTCAGCTGCAATAGTGTCGGCCCGGGCCCGGACCGGGTCGCCGTCGTCCAGCAGCATTTCCGGGGCACCAATGACCCAAGTCCCGTGGTCGGCAAAAGCTGCCGCCGACCACTTACGGGCACTGGAGAAGGGCACACTTTGCTGCACCGTCCACGCCGGGTTCGGGTATCGGGCAGCGACCGCCTGCAAGGTTGGATTGGGGCTGGACTCAACCGCGGCCAGCGCGCCCAGGGCAGCCGAAGCCTCTGAGCTATCCACCAGACCCACCACATCGCGCACCTGCATACCCGGCTTGGTAAGGGTGCCTGTCTTATCCACGCAGATGGTGTCAACCCGTGCCAGTACTTCAACCGCGGGCAGGTCTTGAACTAAAACCTTCTTGGCGGCTAGTCGAATTACTGCCACGGCCATGGCGATGCTGGTTAGTAGCACCAGGCCTTCGGGCACCATGGTGACCATACCGGCGATCGTGCCCCGTAGCACTTCCTTGATCGGTAGATCAGCACGAAGCCATTGGGAGAAAAATAGCAAAAGGCCAACAGGCAGCAACAGATATGACAGGAGTCTGATGAACTTGGAGATCGAATCGCGAAGTTCGGAGTTTGTCTGATGGAATTTCTTCGCCTGCTCGGTCAATCCAGCAGCGAATGAATCGCGACCAACGCGAGTTGCTCGATACAGCCCAGAGCCGGCCACCACGAATGAGCCCGACATCACCTGATCGGCAAGTTTCATGTCGACAGGGTCCGCTTCGCCGGTCAGCAGACTCTCGTCGATTTCTAGGCCGTCTGCCAACAACACCTCGCCATCAACTACCAGTTGATCACCAGTGGTCAGCACGATCACGTCACCGAGGACGACATCGTGCGCACTTACGAAGACATCGGTGCCGTCGCGTCGGACCATCGGCTTGGCTTCGCCGATGACGGCGAGCTTTGCCAGGGCCCTTGCCGCCCGATACTCCTGGATGATGCCAATGGCGGTGTTAGCCACTATGACGAAACCAAAAAGTGAGTCCTGTATCGGAGCTATCAGCAGCATCACGATCCACATGGCCCCGATCAGGCCGTTGAACCACGTTAGCGTGTTGGCCTTGATGATGTCGCCGATGCTGCGGCTGTTTACGTTGGGTGCATCGTTTACTTGACCCGCAACTACCCGCTCAGCCACTTCGGCAGCCGTCAAGCCTTGAATCACGTCCATCACTCAGTCAGGCGATCCATGCGATGAAGGATCATCCCCTCGCGTAAGGCCCACGGGCAGATCACAAATTCCTTGATGTCGAGTAAGTCCATGATGGATTCGGCAACTACCGCCCCGGCCAGTAACTGACCGGCCCGGGCCGATGAAACGCCAGGCAAACTAGTGCGTTCAGCCGCCGTCATCCCGGCCAATTTGTTAACCAGAGAAGTCAGATCGGTGCTGCTAATCGAACGCCTCACAAACATGCCCTCGGTTGACGGCGCTGATCCCGCGATCCGCGCCAGCTGGCGAAATGTCTTGGAGGTAGCAGCAGCCATACTCGGCTCACCTACGCGCAGGATGCGCCCGGTAACCGCTGCGATTTCGGCTCGCACAAATCGACGTAGCTCACGAAGTGAATCAGTGGTCGGGGGGTCACCGATCAGATGCGACCGAGTCATCCGGCCGGCCCCTAGAGGCATTGAGATCGCGACATCGGGTTCTTCGTCCACCCCCGATGCGAGCTCTAGGGAGCCACCCCCGATATCGACAACTAATAACCGACCGGTCGACCAACCGAACCACCGGCGCACCGCCAAAAACGTCATGCGGGCCTCGGCCTCACCCGTTAGCACATCAATCAAAACGCCGGTCTCATCGCGAACTCGACTTAAAACTTCCTCGCCGTTACCGGCCTCGCGAATGGCAGACGTGGCAAAAACCATCACCTCGGTCGCGCCCTTGTCTTCAGAAAGCTGTTGGCCTTGCCTGATGAATCCGATTAGCTCGTCAACCGCCATCGCATCAATTCGCCCATCGGGAGTCAAATGCTCGGCCAGCCGAAGTGGCATCTTTAATTTCGAGGCCGGGATCGGCGCGGCTCCGTAGTGCGCGTCCACGAGCAACAGGTGCACCGTATTTGACCCGATGTCAAGGACTCCCAACCGCATAGTCAGAAGGTACCCGCAACCACCTCCCGGCGCCCACTTGGACGCGGGCGCGTCTCGGTCAATAGTGCCCCAATAGAGTGTGCAGCATGCCTGAGGTCGCCTTGGATTTTCCACGTCAGTGGGTCGAGTTCATTGATCCCGCCGACGAAGACCAGCTGATCCGCGCTGACCTGACATGGTTGACCTCACGCTGGACCTGTATTTTTGGTCGGGGTTGCAAGGGCATCTACGCCGATGCCCCCGATGCCGGCTGCTGCACGCTGGGTGCGCATTTTTCCGAGAAGAAGGACGAAAAGCGGGTGGCCCGATGGGTCGAGAAACTTGATGGTGACCTGTGGCAGCACATCAAGATCGGCCAGAAGAAGGGCTGGATCGAAAAGGAGGACGGCGCCCGCAAGACCGCGGTGCATAACGGGGCCTGCATCTTCCACAACCAAAAGGACTTTGCCGGTGGCTACGGCTGCGCCCTGCACCACCTCGCCGACCGCGAGGGCATCTCATTCGTCGAAACCAAGCCCGAGGTGTGCTGGCAGTTACCCCTGCGTCGAACCTATGAGAACAAGAAGTACGACGACGAGGTCGAGCGCCTGGTGGTGGTCCTCGGTGAATACGATCGCCGCGCTTGGGGCGCCGGCGGCCATGATCTGGATTGGTACTGCAGCAGTAATACCGAGGCACATATCGGCACCGAGTCGGTGTATCTTTCGTCGCGGGACGAGATCGTGGCCCTCATCGGCCTGCCGGCCTACGAGGAGCTGGCGCGCCTTTGTGCGGCCCGGGAAAAACTAATGTTGACCGTGACCGATCGCACCGGTTTGTCTGCCCACCCGGCCGACCCACCCAGCACCTCCTAGCCCGACTCGCAGAGGACCTTGATGGCCCGCACCACCCCAAAAGCCCCCGCTTACCGCTGCAGTGACTGCGGCTGGACTAGCGTTAAATGGGTTGGACGCTGCGGGGAGTGCCAAGCCTGGGGCACCGTTGATGAAATCGGCGCCATCCGAACTCGCGGGACCACCGCGGCAACAGCCGGCACTCCCGCACTACCCATCGGCTCAGTGGATCTCACCGCGGCGGCGGCCACGGCTACGGGTATCAGCGAATTTGACCGAGTGCTCGGCGGCGGCCTTGTGCCAGGAGCCGTGATCTTGCTAGCCGGTGAACCCGGGGTCGGTAAATCCACCCTGCTCCTTGATGTGGCAGCCCGCTGGGCCGATGCCGGACAACTCACCTTGTACGTCACGGGTGAAGAGTCCACCGCTCAGGTGCGGATGCGCGCCGAGCGCATTGGCGCCCTCGCCGAGGGCCTTTATCTCGCCGCTGAGACCGATCTAGGGGCCCTACTCGGACACGTCGAGGCCCTGCGGCCCAGCCTATTGATCTTGGACTCGGTGCAAACTATCGCCAGTGCTGAGATTGACGGCGCCGCGGGCGGGGTAACCCAGGTGCGCGAGGTTGCCGCCTCGGTGATCGCTAGCGCCAAATCGCGCGGCATGACCGCGATCATCGTCGGACACGTGACAAAGGACGGCAGTGTCGCCGGCCCCCGCGCCCTTGAACACCTGGTGGACGTGGTTCTTTATTTCGAGGGCGATCGCCATAGCACCTTGCGCTTGGTGCGGGCGGTTAAGAACCGCTTCGGCCCCGCCGACGAAATCGGTTGCTTTGAGCTTGTCGATGACGGGATCATCGGGCTGGCCGATCCAAGTGGACTATTTCTCGGTGATCGCCATGAGCCAGCCCCTGGCACTTGCGTGAGCGTCACCATTGAAGGCCGGCGCCCGCTAGTCACCGAAGTCCAAGCACTGATCGCCCCTTCGAGTGCACCGCAGCCGCGCCGGGTAACAAGTGGCTTGGACTCCTCCCGCATCGCCATGATGCTCGGGGTACTCGAGCGCCGAGCTGGGCTAAAGCTCGCCACTTCGGACTGCTTCGTGGCGACTGTGGGCGGGGTGCGCCTCGTCGAACCTGCAACGGACTTGGCCATCGCCCTAGCAATAGCGAGCAGTGTCAATGACATGGCGCTGCCGGGTGGACTAATTGCCGTCGGTGAGGTTGGACTCTCCGGCGATGTTCGAAAGGTTACAGCCCTGACCCGCCGCCTGGCTGAGGCTGCGCGACTTGGATTCACCGATGCCATCATCCCGCGCGGCGCAAAGGGTGATTCGATTTCCAATGACATCCAGGTCCACGAAGTCACCTCACTTAGTGAGGCACTAGCGGTGGCCCGCACCCTAGCGAATGCGCTGCGTAATTAGCCTGAGCGCCACTTCATGATCGCGAACTTCGAAGCCCCCGAAAGCACGGACGCGATGCTTGCGAAAGACCCAACCGACAGCAACGACGCGGCCGACCCGATTGAACCGATCGACAATACCGAACCGATAGACCCAACGCTTAGGGCCGAGTTCTTCGAGTACACCGACAGTGTCGAGTCCGTCGATCGGTACGACAGTTTCGATAACCCACCGTTCATAATTACCGCCACTCCAAGGTCATGACTTCTTGGTAAGTGCGAACTTGGCCTTATCGCTCTTGACGTCACCGTTTCGCGCGATGAGGTCATAGCGGCCCTGTTTCGCGACTTTTCCATCCTCTGGGCAGCCCTTTTGGGTGGTCTTACCATCCCAGGTAATACTCGAAGCAACTTTCTCGCCCGGCTTGAGGACCGCGATCTTGCTCTTGTTGCTCGCATTGCAATCATCACTCGACCACACGTGGTACCCACCCGAGGTAATCTCCAGCTCATTGGCTTTCGGGCCCACATCGCGCAAGCAGGAGACATTGCCGATATTGCCGATTGTCAACGTCAACTGCGGCGAGTCACCGACTACATATTTGGAGGATTCGGTGCTTGCTTCGACCACGATCGCGCTATCGACGCAGTCAGTCGGCGTAGCCGGCTCAGCCGTTGCTGACGAAGAAGCCGCAGGCGCGGCCGAAGGCTCCGCAGTTGGGGCCACGGTGACCGATGCCGACGAAGTGCTCGAGGACCCACGCCCGCTGATAAGCCAGTAGGCGCCGACGATCAACGTCAGCACCGCTAAAACGATGGTGCCCCGCCGCAGCCAGTAGACCCAAGGGGGCTCCGGCCCCATCGGGTGCACAACTCCGCTCACCTGCCCAACGGTATCGGTCGCCACGCCCCGAGCTAAAACCATCCGGGGTTCTGTGCCCAAAACCGCCCCGGCGCGGGCCGGATTGGCGGCAATTTATCTTGTTTTGCGGGTAATGCAGAGTAGTCAAAACTCCGTCGAGTAGGCACGGCCTGGTTAGCCAAGGCCGGTCGAACTCTCCCGCGACAGCACCTGGCCATCAGCTGCTCGCACCACTTGGCGCTGCCCCAACGGATCAATCAACTGCACATCAACCCAAACTTGATCGGCGCTTTGCCCCACCGCTGTGCAACTGATGTGGCGGGGGGTGGTGACCGATGCACCCACGTAGACCGCGGTGACGTCCTGCACGAGTGAAACATCAACAACTTCATCAGCGCAAAGGCCACCGGCGGGCAGCGCAACAGATAGCTGCACCACTGACTCAACGATGGTGGGACGAAAAGCCAGTGGCTCCAGTTTTTCTGTAATTAGGCCAAGTTGGCGGAATGGGCCGGCGGCGGCGAAGACCCCCAGCCCCAGGATGACTATCCCGGCCAGCACCACCAGCCCAAGGAGAACCCAGATGACCACCGGGTTCTTTTTGCGGGGCCGATCAAACTCCAGCATTCCCGGGATCAAGGGGCCGCTCATCTAGGTAGCCCCTCCCAATGGCTAGTTGCTTGGCTCCCAATTATTCCGCGGCGGTACCAGCGGCTTCAACCGGTGGGGCATCTGGGAGTTCGGTCTTGGGGGTCGCGGTAAAGACGAACTCCCGATCAGCGCCCGCACCCGTGACATCAACTAGCACGATGGACCCCTGCGGCATCTCACCGAACAGCATCTTCTCACTCAGTGGGTCCTCGAGGTCACGCTGGATGGTGCGGCGAAGCGGGCGCGCCCCCATCACCGGATCGTAGCCGCGCTCGGCCAGCAACGCCTTGGCGGCTAATGTCAACTCGATACCCATGTTCATGTCCTGCATGCGCAGGTCCAGGGCTGCCACCATGAGGTCGACTATCTTGACGATCTCGTCCTCGGTCAACTGATGGAACACGATGGTATCGTCGATTCGGTTCAAGAACTCCGGCCGGAAGTGCTGCTTTAGTTCTTGCTGTACCTTCGCCTTCATCCGCTCATATGCATTCTCTTCATCGTTTTCCGGAGCGAAACCAAGCAACACGCCCTTGGAGACATCGCGGCTTCCCAGGTTGGTGGTCATGATGATGACGGTGTTCTTGAAGTCGATCATCCGGCCTTGGGCATCGGTCAGCCGGCCTTCTTCAAGAACCTGCAGCAAGGTGTTGAAGATATCCGGATGGGCTTTTTCAATTTCATCGAACAACACGACCGAGAATGGCTTGCGTCGCACCTTCTCGGTTAGTTGGCCACCCTCGTCATATCCAACATATCCCGGCGGTGAGCCAAATAGCCGCGAAGCCGTATGACGCTCTGAATACTCGCTCATGTCCAGGGCGATCAACGCATCTGCATCACCGAACAAGAACTCCGCGAGCGTCTTGCTCAATTCAGTTTTGCCAACACCGGAGGGGCCAGCGAAGATAAATGAGCCGGATGGTCGCTTCGGGTCCTTCAAGCCCGCACGCGTGCGGCGAATCGCCTTCGAAAGGGCAATAACCGCCTGCTCCTGACCCACGATGCGCTTATGGAGCTCCTCCTCCATCCGGAGCAACCGTGCGATGTCGTCCTCGGTGAGGTCGGTAACCGGGATTCCGGTCATCAGGGCCAGCACCTCGCCGATCAGTCGCTCATCAACTTCGGCAACGACGTCAAGGTCCCCTGATTTCCACTCGCGTTCACGGGTGGCCTTCTCGGCTAGCAAATTCTTCTCATCGTCGCGAAGCGCAGCAGCCTTCTCGAAGTCCTGGCCGTCGATCGCGGACTCCTTCTCCTTGCGCACATTGGCAATGCGATCATCGAAAGCGCGCAGATCCGGTGGCGCGGTCATCCGGCGGATGCGCAGGCGTGAGCCGGCTTCGTCGATCAGGTCAATTGCCTTGTCCGGCAGTTGGCGGTCCGAAATGTAGCGGTCCGACAGCCGGGCTGCCGCCTCCAGTGCGCCATCGGTAATAGACACCCGATGATGTGACTCATAGCGATCACGCAGGCCGCGCAGGATCTCGACGGTGTGCGCCACATCAGGTGCTTCGACCTGAATTGGTGCGAAGCGTCGCTCAAGGGCGGCGTCCTTCTCAACATGCTTGCGATACTCATCCAAGGTGGTTGCGCCAATTGTCTGCAACTCACCGCGCGCGAGCATCGGCTTCAAAATGCTCGCCGCATCAATTGCGCCTTCAGCCGCGCCGGCACCAACAAGGGTGTGCATTTCATCGATGAACAAAATGATGTCGCCTCGGGTGCGGATCTCCTTAAGTACCTTCTTCAGGCGCTCCTCAAAATCACCGCGGTAGCGCGACCCGGCAACAAGGGCACCAAGATCGAGGGTGTAAATCTGCTTGTCGGTCAAAGTCTCCGGGATTTCGCCCTTTATGATGTTTTGCAAACAGGTTTGCATACTCGGAGTTGTAGTCCCACTTTGATTCCCAGCCGCACAGCGGCTGCGTGCCTTCCGGCAGCACGCTGAAGTCCACCTCCAGCAGTGGCAGCACGGTATAGCCGT
>SYJA01000088.1 GCA_005798555.1 Actinomycetota bacterium | reverse complement strand
CGGAACTTCTCGTCCAGGGAGCGGCGCAATGCCAGATGATCTGGGCCATCCATCGTCATCAAGGTGCTGCCACCGAAGGATCTGTCCACCGGGGACTGCGGCGCCGCTGCCGTGAAGTACTCCGTCCGCTTAGTCACGAACTCCACGTCCGCAGCGCGGGTGACGAGCCAGCAGTTCACCGCCGGCACCCAGGCCACCGGCTGCTCGGCCCGCAGCCGCACATAGACCGGGTAGGGGTCGGCGTCGAGCTCCGCGACGGTGATCGAGTCGGTAACCGAGGTTATACCTCAATTTTTGACCAATTGATCAGTTTTTGTGGCGAATTGCCGAAAATGTCATTACCGTGCCCACATAGAACAACTTCTAACCCAGCACGAGGTCCCCGCCGCCGAGGAGCAGGCCAGATGGGCCCGCGGCCCACGCGAGTCACGGTGTCATGGGACTCATGACCAAAGGGCGATGGCCGGCCGATCAGCGGGTGGCCGGCGGCTCAGGCCAGCACCCACACCAATTTGCCCTTGACCTTGGTGCACACGGCCGTCACACCCTTCTTGGTGACTTTCGCGCCAAGCTTCTTGCATGGCCCGAGGGTCTTGCCTGAGGTCGTTGGCTTGGCGGTGTCTACTGTCCCTGCCTTCAGATTCAACAGGCCGCTGGCAATGCGCGAGGCCGAGTGGTCTTTGCCCTGCGTATAGCCAAACCACACCCGAAGTTGATCGCCGATGAGTTCAACCGATGGATCCAGCACACTGATGCCAGCGGGCGCATAGAGCGCGGTGTTACGCAGGCTCCAGGTCAAACCATCAGCCGAACTCAAGATGCGCAATTGCTGGTTGGAGCCACCTCCACCGGTGGTCGACCCGATCATCAAGAAGGTGCCATCGGGCATCTGCAAGGGCGCCGGGTCGACTAGATCCGGGTCATCGGCGATGATGCCGCTGCGCTTGGTCCAGGTGAGGCCATCTGGTGAGGTGGCAATATGAATACCGTGCTTGTCGGTGATGGTGTTCCAGTAGAGCAGGTAGGTGCCATCGGTTTTGCGGAGCACATGCGGCACCCCGCAGCCGATGTCATCGAGCAGGATCTGCGGCTGCGCGGTCCAGTGCAACAGATCTGACGACGTCGCATAGTGGAAATCCTTGCGCTGATTTGAGCAAGAGACAGTTGCCGGCACATTCGGATTCATCGATGCGTAGTAGAGCCGGTAATCACTTGGACCCATTTTGACGATCGACCAGTCGAACCCCTGGGGCATGGTCGCACCGGCAACCGACGTCCAATTGGTGCCATCGGTGCTGGTATAGACACCGTTCGGCATGTTGGTTGTGTAGAGGTAGTAGGTGCCGGTAGCGGAGTCGTAGTAGACCTCGGGTGAGACACCTGGTGGTGAACTTGCCGTCGGCGCCGTGACATCGATCGTCGCCCCGGCAATCGTCGTCGGAGTAGCCGAGAGGGAACCTGCGGCCCGCGCAGTAGCAACCCCGCCCAACACCAGTGCTGAACTTGCAACCGCAACCAAAGCCGAGCGTGCCAACCGGCTCATCTTGCCTCCCAAGTGAAGTAGCGAAAGCCTAGGGCTCCGGTGCACTGCTCAGCAAGGTCAAAGCGGATCTGCCGCCACTAGGTCGCGGATCTGCCCCACCTCGACGGCGTTTGCCGCGCCGGTGGTGCCCCATTTGACAGCGCCCGCTCGCGTTACTACCCGCACGGACACCGCACCTGTCGAGGTGATGCCCAGGCTCTCGCGAAAATCACCTACCGACCCATAGATGGTGATGGTGCGCGCTAGCACGGTCGGGTTCTTGATGCTCGCAGCCATGCCGCCGTCGATGAACCGGCGCGCCACTTTGAACTTGCCAGAGAGCACCGGCAGCTCCAAGATGCACGACTTCATCCCACTGGCATCCAAGGGTGTCTCGGGGATGCCAGCAGCAGCCAACGCGGTGATCCACGCATCGACCTGCGACTGCTGCCACTGCTGAAACGCGATGACCGTGACATTGACATCGGCCGGGAACTGCACCGGCAACTTGAATTCGGTGCCGAGCAGATCCCTGCCGATCACATTAGGGAAGACCCAGTCTTGACCTGGCATTTGGCTAATTAGGTTGACTAATTCGTGATGGTGACTGTGACATCGCGCGTGCTGCTGTCTGGATTGGTCACCGTGACGATAGCCACGCCGACCCCAAGGGCCTTGCCGCCCGGGTTGAACGCGGCGCCACCTTCCTCCTTGGCCTGGGTCAGCTCAAGCAGCTCGGGCTTGTCGGTTGAGATGGTGGTGCCCGCGAGGCTTTCGACATTGAAGACGATGAAATTGCCGACCTTGACACTGGCCTCGGTCTGAGCGGGGGCGATCATGACGGGGGCCGGCAGTTGGGCGGTACCTGATGCGGTCGAAGCGGCGGGCTCACTTGACGATGAGCAGCCGGCGAGTGCTGCCGCGCCTAGGAGGGCGGTGGCGCCAATTGCCGCGAAACGTCGATTGCCAAACATGGTTAACTCCCATTCCTGCCGAGGATTTCCCGGGATTTGCCAAGACCATACCCGCTTATTGGGACGGTTAAACACCATGACGTACCTTCCTTACGTGAACTTGACGTGGCAGTTGATACGCGGCGCGGTTATCGCGATGTTGGCCCTGGCCACCTTGGCACCGCCGGCGCAGGCGGCGACTGCCACGGACCGGGTGATCGAGGTGCTGGCCGCCGGCGGGCAACAGCAGTGGATTTCATGCGAAGGCACGGGTGCACCGACGGTTGTCATCTCCTCGGGCCTGGGCGCCGACAGCAGCATGTGGTCGAAGGTACTGCCCAAGCTACGCACCATGACCCGCACCTGCAGCTACGACCGGCCCGGCCTCGGCAACAGCCCGGCGCGCATCGGACCAAAAACCACCGATGCCGGCGAGCACGCCGAGGAACTGCGGGCACTGCTCACCGCCGCCGGTGAGCCCGGGCCGTTCCTTCTCATGGGCCATTCCTATGCCGGGTTAATCGTGCGCGCCTTCGCGAACAAGCGCCTTGCTGACGTTGCCGGCGTGCTATTGCTCGACGCCGTTTACCCCGGCATCCACAAAAACTTTTTACCCTCATATAGGAGCCCGTGGCATGAAGGTGGTACGTCAATCGATATGTCCGCAAGTGCAGCAGCCACCGGCGCCGGCTCGGACCTAGGTGCGGTGCCGTTGATCGTCATCACCGCCGGGGAGCCCGGCAACGGCACGGCCTGGGCCGACCGCCGGTGGAATGCCGAGCAGGTAAAAGCGGCGCGGCTATCCACGAACTCCCTGCACTTGATCGCTGAAAACGCCGGGCATATCGTGCAGCGGGATCAGCCTCGGATAGTGATCTACGCGGTGCGCAAGCTGCTGGCGGCGGCGCGCACCGGCCCCCCACTCACCTGATCACTTGGCTAGACCTGCTCACCAGCATCTAGTTCGGCCAGTTGCTCCACCCGCCGCTCATGTCGCCCGCCTTCGAAATCCGTGGTCAAGAAGACTTCGAGTGCTTCAAGGGCGGTGTCGGGGGTGGTGAAGCGCTCGCCGAAGCACGCGACGTTCGCGTCATTGTGACGGCGCGTCATCTCGGCATCGTCATTCGCCCTGATGACCGCACCGCGGGCACCGGGAACCTTGTTGACCGCCATCGCGATGCCCTGGCCGCTGCCGCATACCGCAACCCCGAACTCAGCGTCACCGTCGGCAACCGCGTGGCCGACCGCTGCTCCGTAGTGCGGGTAGTCAACACTGGCTTCAGAGTTGGTGCCAAGGTCGATTACGTCATAGTCGTTCTCGATTAACCACTGCTTCAAGGTGGACTTCAAGTGAAAGCCAGCATGGTCTGACCCGACCGCGATCAACACTTCGACTCCGCTCGTCCGAGGTGCCCGGCTATCTGGCCACCTGCTGCGATTGCACCAACCGGACCATTGTCTCCCGCCGCTCCGCCAGCAATCCCATCGCGGTCACCTTAGGTTCCACCACGCTGGCGGGCTGCACCCGCACCTCGGCGCGGACCTTGCCCGCTGCGAGCAAGGCCGCCCCAACGACCGCAGCATTGGGCACCTCCACCACCCCCAGCGCGCACCCGGTGGCGTCCGCCAGCAGTTGACGGAAGGCAAGGTCGTGCGTGCCGCCACCGACCAGGGGTACCACCTCGGGCAGCGGGGTGCCGCTTGCGCCGACCGCTTTGGCAGCTAGGGCCACCGCCTGCGCAACGCCCTCGAGGACGCTGCGGAGCATCGCGGGGCGATCGGTTGACAAGCCGATGCCAAGCCAAGACCCACGCAAGTCGGCGTCCATGAACGGGGTGCGCTCACCTGCCAGATACGGCACATAAATCGGGTCGCTTGCCTTGACCCCAATGCGTAGCGCGGCGACGGCCTCGGCGATGTCGGCGCCAAACCAACCAAGGGCCGCGGTGAGTGACAGGCCGGCATTTTGCACGGCACCGAGGCGCAGCCAGCCGGCACCTACCGCCCCTGCCGTGGCAAAAGTGTGGGTCACCAAGGTTTCATCCACCACCGGGTCGGTCAGCACGCTTACCACCTGCGATCCGGTGCCCACCGCGATGAAGCCGTCACCTGGTTGCAGCCCAAGCCCGGCCAATGCGCATGCGGTGTCGGCGGCACCGACCACCGCAGGTATCTCACGGCCCAGGTTTACGACACCGGCCGGGGCCTTCGAGCTGATGATCCGCGGGAGCAGATGCGGTGCCAGACCGGCCCACTCAACGGCTGCCGGTGACCACGATCCAGTAACAACATCACAGAGCAACGAGCCTGTTGCATCACTTGGGTCGGTTGCGACGTCTCCGCCAAGGGCCGACCGCAGCCAATCCTTTGGTTGCAGCACGTAGTGCGCACGAGCCATGACTTCCGGCTCGTTGGCGTAGAGCCAGGCGACGCTGGTGGCCGCGAATCCCGGCACCGCGGGTGAGCCAAGCGCCGCGAGTTCGGTTGCGCTGAATCGCTGCGCCATCGAGTGCACCTGCTGCATGGATCTGGCATCGGCCCAGATGATTGCCGGCCGCAGCGGTTGCAGATCCGCATCGGTAACCACTATCCCGTGCATCTGCCCGGAGAACCCGACGGCCTTCGGTTGCCCCGCCCCGAGCACGGCACCGGCGGCCTCGCGCGCCGCCGCAAGCCAGGTGGCCGGATCACTTTCAGCCCACCCAGGTCGGGGCGCATCAACACGGTAGCCGCGTGCAGAGTCAGCCAGAACTTTGCCATCCGACTCGACGATGGCGGCCTTCACTGAACCGGTGCCTAGGTCGATTCCGAGGAAGGTCACCACCTCACCTGCTCCACACGTGGCAGTATCCCGCATATGAGCCAATCCGCGCAGGTGCCATTGACGGTGGTCGTGGTCGGCAGCCTCAATGTGGATTTGGTGGTGGGGCTGGACCGGATGCCAAATGAAGGCGAGAGCGTGCTCGGTGACACTCTCGAGCGCCACGCCGGGGGCAAGGGGCTGAACCAGGCGATCGCTGCGGCGCGCCTGGCGGCACCCGTCCGACTCCTAGGCGCGGTTGGCGACGACGAGTCCGGGGCGTGGCTGCGCGCCTTGGTGCGCGCCGACCAGGTTGACGACACTTTCGTCGCCACCGTGCCCGGACCATCAGGCACCGCGCTGATTGAAGTGGATGCGCGCGGGCTGAACCGCATAATCGTGGTGCCCGGTGCCAATGGCCACGTGTCGGCTGCGGCGGTGAGCGCAGATATCCGCGCGATGAGCGGCGTCGGAGTGGTCATGACAAATGGCGAGGTGCCGCTGGCAGTATCGCGGGCCGCGCTGGCTGCTGGACGCGCGATCGGTGCCCGCACCATGTTGAACCCGGCGCCTGTTCTGGACTACCGCGAGCATCTAGTGGACGTCGACATCTTGGTGCCCAATGAGCATGAGGCGGCGGCCATGAGCGGCCTACCGACCCGAACCGACGCCGAGGCTCGGGCAGCAGCCCAGTACTTCAGCAGCCAAGGGGTGGCCAATGTTGTCATCACCCGCGGGGCGAGCGGTGCCATCTGGTCATCGCCCGCCGGCATAGCAGATGTTGCTTCCTTCGCAGTCGATGCGATCGACACTGTTGCCGCAGGTGATGCCTTCTGCGGCGGTCTTGCTGCCGCGCTAGCACATGGTTACGCCTTCGCGGACGCCCTCAAGTGGGCCTCGGCCGCCGGCGCGTTGGCTGTGACCACCAAAGGAGCCTCTCCCTCGCTGCCAGCCATAGCCGCAATCCAAGACCTGTTAAGTGCAAGACCTGTTAAGTGAGGGAACAATCAGGCCGCTGGTAGCGGGGTAGTCACGGCCCGTCCGTTGCGGGTGATGGTCACCCCACTGCCGTCGATCATCACCGGCACTGACTCTGCCTCAGTGCGAGGCACGAACACTGTCACCAGTTGCGCCGTGCCGCCTGCTTTTGGTAATTCGAGGGCGCGCAGCAATACCGCGCCCGGCACTTTGACCCCCCAACTCCCGGTGAACCAACCCTGGGAGGAAGTAGGGCCCGCGGTTGTCACCTTCCAGCCACCCTCGCCCGCCTTGTGGACGTCCATCCGCTTATTGCCGGAGGCGATGGTGAATACGTCATTGACATTTTCTGCTGTTAGGCCCGGTGGTAATTGCCAACGCTCGGTTACCACCCGCCGGGCCTTGCCCTTCCCCCGGTTGCCGGCGTTGACGTAGTCCACCACCACGATCGCATCAACCGATCGGATTAATTGAACGCAGCGGGTCACCTGCACCGTGCCCCAGGTGGAATCCCGAACGCAGGTGGTGTCGTTGCCCCCCGTCTGCCACGTCGATCCAGCTATCGTGCGGCGCACCCCCGCGTACTTGTTCCGGGCAATATTCGAGACCGTGAAACTCGAATGCGCATTGCGCGATTTGACGAAGGCCCGCAGCGGGCTGGAGTTTTCGTATCGGTACGGCCCCGGATCACCGATCCAGTCAACTCCACGTGAGTAGATGGTCAGTGAACCGCCATCATCATGGGCGTGCGGAGTGGCCGGGCGGGTCGATGATGACCGCAGGGAATAGAACGTGTCGAAGCCGCCAGGTTGTGGCTGCCAGCCTGATCGGCCAAAGGTGTAGCCCCCGTCGTAGTTGCTGTAGATCTGCGTTGGCGGGGTGCCAGAGGTGCCACCGGAGCGCACCCACTCCACCCGAGGATCACCCGCCCCGAAGCTCTTCGACAGGGATTCATTCAAGGTGTCGCCGATCGAAGCCAACTTGAAATCAGGGCGCATCGATTGGGACACGAAGTCGTAAAGCGAACCGCGCAATGCCGCAATGTTGTCCGAGACAATTCCGCAGGTGGTGGCTGTCCGTTCAACGTCGCGCAAGAGGTTCTCAATGTAGGTCGCGTAACCGGGTGAGCCTTCGACGTCACTGCCATCAATTTGGATGATGCCATTTGCCACGCCGACCAAATTCGCCCACGCCCGATCACGGCGCGCGGTGTCGCCTCGCCAGCAAGCCTCAGCGAAGGCACCGGTCTGGCGGATTAGGTCGGTGTTGTTGGCGCCGATGGCAACCACCGGGGCGACTTGGTACCGGCTCACCATTCGCGTCGCGTCACTTGCCGCCGCCGCTGCGATCACCGGATCATTCAAGGTCTGTGCCGCGCACACCAGAGTCTGGGTGCGCAAGCCGCCGTAGATCGACGCGTTGACCCAGTACGACCTCGCCCCTTGATGGTCCTCGATCCAGTAGGTCAGGATTTGCCGGAAGCGGTCCACCATCTCCGGTATCTGCTTATGCACCCCCCGATAAAGCAGCGGCAGTGCCCAGTTCAACGAATTGACATGTCGGTCGCCTGAAGTGTCCGACGTTGCCTGCGGGCGCCAGTTCGGGTGCTCGGTCAGGGTGTAGGTGCCGCCGTTATTGAGATTGACCTTGCCATTCATCAGCGCCTGGGCCCGCTCGCGCTCAACTCCGGGCCGCAGCGGCGGGAACATCGCCAGACACCAGCTGCCCAACTCCTTTGGTAGCACCACTACCGGCGCGGCCGGGGCACTCGGTGAGTCTGGGCTCGGCGTGGCGGTGGCACTTGCGGTTGGCGTCGGGGTGGCGCTCACCGACGCCGTAGCGCTCCCGGACGCCGACGGGGAAGCAGTTGCCGATGCGGTTGCAGTAGCGGATGCGGTTGCCGATGCAGTTGCAGTTGCGGTTGCGGATGGTGACGAGGAGGCGGTAGGCGAGGGGCTGGGATCGGCGGCCCCGGCGCCCGGGGCGCCGAGCAGCAGGGCCGCACCGGTCACCGCGATCAAGGTGGCGGCACCGGCGGACCGCACCCCGGTACTTCGCCACACCCGCCCCACCGGCAACATCGCACTACGCATCACGCCATCATCACCCGAGCCGGGCCCGGCGCGCTACACCGGGGTCTGGTCCAGCGTGTTGACCCGGTCACGGGCCGCCCGCTGCGAGGGCGAGGCCGGGCCGAGGGCCAGGGCCAAAGCGCCAAGTAGGGCCCCAACAAGAGGCTTGGCCACGGCGCCGGGCACGGCCGGGAGCCCGAGGAGGGCCCGGTGCCCCGCGGGCATCGTTGAAACCGCGCCGGCGAACAGCCCCGCGTACGGCACCTTCGCGCCTAGGCCGAGCGGGGCATTGCGGATGAAGTTGACGGTGCTGGCTGCCGCCGGACCACCGGCTAGTACCGGGTCGTAGCCGGCGAGTTGATCGCGCAACTCGGCCACCGAGCGCGGCGGGTCCACCACCCCAACGAGTTCACCGGCCTTCGCCCACTCGCGCACATACGCATCCGGCCCACCGGGGATCGGCCCACCCCAGACCAGGTGCGTGGCCAGAAATGAATCGGTGAAGGCAATATGCACCCAGCGCAATAAATCCGGCTCATCGGCCGCATACGGGATCGGGCCAGCTGCGCCCGGATAGCTGCCGACGACTTTGCGATGCACCCCGCGCACCCGCGCGCACTCGCGGTTCGCCGATGCCGTGTCACCGAAGGTGACCACCGTCAACCACTGCGTCGTGCCGGCCAATCGACCTAACGCATCTGTTTCATAACGCGAGTGCTGCATGACACCGGCCAGCGCGCCCGGGTGCAGTGTCTGCATCAATAAGGCCCGAACCCCACCAACCAAGGTTGGTAGCGAACCGTGCACCGCCCACGCCGCCGAGCCCGGGCCGAAATAGCCAATATCCGAGCCGTGCGCAATCTGCTGGACCCAATCCGGAGCCCCACTTGGATCACCGGAGACGATCCGTCGAAAGCCGTCAGCAACGTGGCGGCGTGCAACTTCAACGGCCTCCATTGGGTTTAGTGGCACGGCGTCATCTTGCCAAACTTCGGCGATCTCGCATCTTTGACCACGTTGCGAAAGCAGCCGTAAAAGGAATCAGCGTGCCTGCACCGCGCGGAGGAGCTAGGTGCAGGCACGCTGACGAGGGGAAGCGTTGCGGTTACACAGCGATCATGAGGTCAGCGCATCCAATGTCACCGGCAGGTTCAGTGTCTGAGCACCTCTAACCACTGTCAGATTTACCCGATCACCCGGTGCATTCGCCCTAATCGTGACGATCAACGAGGTCGCATCGACGATTATCTGGTCATCGACCCTGGTGATAACGTCACCGGTCGCCAGACCAGCGGATTCGGCGGGGCCCCCGCCGGTAATCTCCGCAACCCTTGCTCCGGATCCGGTGAAGTCCATCTCAAGCTTTACCCCGATCACCGGAGTGCTCGAAGTGCCACTTGCGATGATTTCATCGACGATGCGTTTTACGGTATCGATCGGGATCGCGAACCCAAGCCCGATCGAACCGGGTTGCCCTAAACCGGCGCCCATCGAAGCGATCGCCGAGTTGACGCCGATGACCGCGCCCGTGCTGTCGACCAGCGGACCACCTGAGTTGCCCGGGTTGATTGCCGCATCGGTTTGAATGGCATTGATGAAAGCCGTCTCACCTTCACCACCGGCAGTCACCGGGCGATTGAGCGCGCTGACGATGCCGGTGGTCACGGTGCCCTGCAGGCCAAGTGGTGAGCCGACAGCGATTACCGAATCACCAACAACAAGGCCCGCCGATGAACCGATCGCAATTGCCGTCAAGTTGGCGCGGTCGACTTTGACGACCGCGATGTCATACCCGGGGTTCGCGCCGACCAAGGTGCCCTCGGCGGTGCTGCCATCGGCGAAGGAGATCTTGATTGAGCCCGCGTCCGCGGCCGGCCCAGCGACGTGATTATTCGTCACGATGTAACCGTCATCGCTCAGGACGAATCCCGAGCCGGTGCCGCTGCCGGCAGCACCCGTGACATCAAGTTGCACCACCGAGGGCTGCACCGCGGCCGCCACCGCGGCGATCGATCCGCCGGCCGGCACCGGCAAACTCGAGGCCACCACCTGCGCTACCCCGGTCGCCTCGGACGCCAGTTGATCCCGGGCCGCCAGGTAACCGATCGCACCGCCCAAGGTGCCAGCTGCAAAGGTCATTGCGCAGGCCCCGGCAATCAGCACCGCAACCCGGCCTCGGCGCGGTGCGCGGCGCGGAGGGTTCATCGATTCATCGGGGAAATAAGTGTTATCAGGGTTAGCTGACCTCAGCCAAGCGGCCTGCTGGCCGGCCGGTGGTGGGCTCAACTGCTCGGGAAGTTGGGTCGTCATCATGGCTCCTGCCGGCTGGGTTGGACCTTACCCCCGCAGTTGATAACACCGGGTGCGACAATGCCAACTACTAAACGGCAGTTTTGGCCAGTCCTGACCTGCTCCTTACAAATCCCTAACGCTTACGGAACCCCACGGGCGCCGGGGGCGTCGAAAGAGCAATTGACGGCGCCAGCCCATTGGCGCCAGGCAGGAGCCCCCCGTGACACGTGGTTCAACGCGCCTTGCCGTTGCGCTGACGTGTGCGGCCAGCGTGGTAGCCGCCTCGATGTGGGCCACCACCGCCGCCGCGGATATCGCCGGGGATCCAAGTGCGCCGGTGCCTTCGCCCTCACCTGGCCTTGGCACCTTGGAGCCGGCGCCGACGTCAAGTGAGGCCGCCAGTCCCTCGCCAACGGCTTCGGCTTCGGCTTCGGCTTCGATCTCCGCGCCGGCCGCGGGTGAGCGCACCTATTTGATTTCGGTCGCCGACGGGTCGGAGGCAGCGGTTGCCTCGAGCATCAGCGCACTCGGCGGCACCGTCACCGACACCTTCGATAAGGCGATCAACGGATTTGCCGCGGACCTGACCCCAGAAGACGCCGCCGCACTGGAAAAAATCGCCGGGGTGGCCCGGGTGGAAGCCGATCAGGTTGTCAGCATCAACTCCGGTGCGGTGTTTTCCGATAGCGGTTGCACCACCACTTCAATGGGGGGCATCGACGACGGTAGTTCACCGCCGGTGTCCCTTGGCTTTTCCGCCAACTGGTTCGGCACTTCATACGACTCCATCTACGTCAACAACAATGGCGGTATCAGCTTCAATGACGGCCGCGGCGGCTTCAGCGACTGGGGCACCATCGATCTGACCACGACCACCCGCCCGCTTGTGCTGCCCCTGTTCACCGACATCGACACCCGCAATGCGGCCACTTCCGCAGTCACCTACGGCCCGCTCAGTGCGGCCGGCAACGCCTCGTTCGGCAGTGCCTCGGGCTACTGCGTCAACTGGGTGAACGTCGGTGAATACAGCAACTCTGGCGTGAAATTCTCCTTCCAACTGCTTATCCTCAATCGCACCGGTGGCGATGTCGACCTGGTCTTCAACTACGACAAAGTGCTGGCACCGACGTCGAGCAGCAACGGTAAATTCGTCATCGGGTACGCGAACCCGGTGAACCAAACCGGTACCTACGTGAAGGCATCTCGGTCCACCGTCCCCGGCACCTTGATCGACGGCGCCGCCGGCGCCCTCATCGGTAGCAGCAGTGGTGTGTCACCGGTGGTAGCCGGCCGTTACCTCTATGCGATCCGCCCCGGGGTGGCGCCCACCGCGTCCCCGACGCCGTCGGCGTCACCTTCGGCAACGCCCACCGCCAGTTGCGGCTCCCCGGTGCCCGCCGGCACCCAGGGCTGCGCGCCGTGGGGCCTTGATCGACTCGACAGCCGCACCCTGCCACTGGACACCCAGTTCACCCCTGCGGGTACCGGCTCCGGGGTGAAGGCCTACATCGTCGACACCGGGGTGCGCACCAGCCATTCGGAGTTCACCGGCCGAACCGTGACCGGCTACTCGGCAATCGGTGGCACCCCCCAAGACTGCAACGGTCACGGCACCCATGTCGCCGGCACCGTAGCCGGCACCACCTACGGGGTCGCCAAGAGCGCGACCATCGTGCCGGTGCGGGTCCTCGACTGCTCCGGCAGTGGCTCTACCTCCGGCGTGGTGGCCGGCATCAACTGGGCGATCGGTGATCA
Source organism: Actinomycetota bacterium (assembly GCA_005798555.1). Taxonomy (GTDB): domain Bacteria; phylum Actinomycetota; class Actinomycetes; order S36-B12; family S36-B12. Next base: position 3,586 of record SYJA01000088.1, on the reverse strand, counting down.
CGTCGCCGGCACGCCCGCGGTCTTGAACATGAGCCTCGGTGGTGGCGCAAGTAAGACGATGGATGACGCAGTAGCAGCAGCGGTCGCCGATGGCATCACCGTGGTGGTGGCCGCCGGCAACTCAACCGACAATGCCTGCTACTACAGCCCGGCGCGGGAGCCCAGCGCCATCACCGTGGCAGCTTCAGATCAAAGCGACAACATCGCTGACTTCTCGAACTTCGGCTCCTGCGTTGACATCTTCGGACCCGGGGTCACCATTTTGTCAGCTGATATAACCAGCGACACCGCAGCGGCAACCCATAGCGGCACCTCGATGGCGGCCCCGCATGTGGCCGGGGTGGCTGCCGTCTATCTCGGCCTGAACACCAGCGCGCAACCATCGCAGGTGGCCAGCGCCCTCAACGCAAGTGCTTCGACTGATCGCATCACCGGCCCGAATGGCAGCCCCAACCGACTGGTGTATGGGCGGTCCTTCGTCGAGGTCGACCCGGGCACGCCCAGTGGCGGCGGCTCAAGTGGCGGCGGCTCAAGTGGCGGCGGCTCAAGTGGCGGCGGCTCAAGCGGCGGCGGCTCAAGTGGCGGCGGCTCAAGCGGCGGCGGCTCAAGCGGCGGCGGCTCAAGCGGCGGCGGGGGTGGCGGCTCGGCCTTTGAGATCCTCGGGGTGAGCCCGGCTTCGGGCCCACTGGCCGGCGGCAACACCATCTCGCTCATCGGCACCGGCTTCACCACGGCAACCGCGGTGCTGATCGGCAACAAGAACGCCGCCTACAAAGTAATCAATGACGCGCATATAGAGGTAGTCGTGCCCGCCGGCTCGGCACTTGGCTCGGCCGATGTTGCCGTGCCGGTCGATAACGGGCGCGCCTTCGCCCCCGGTGGCTATACCTATACGGCCAACACCGTGAGCGCGCCGAACGTGGTGCCAGCCCCAGGCCAGGTGACCATCTACCAGCCGGCGACCACCACGGCCACTGCCAGGGCCAGCAAGCCAACCATCACGGGCACCGCACTTGGCAAGATGAGGGTCACCTTCCCGGCCCCGGTACTGGCCCCCGGGGTCAAGGCCGTCCTTTACTTCAAGGGCAAGAAGGTCGCCACCGGCATCATCGACAAAGCGCGCGGGCTCGTCTTCAGCAATGTCGCCAGCCGCTCCGGCCAGTACCAGGTGGTGCTGATGAAGGCCGGCAAGGTGATCTCGAAGAACAAGAAGGTCACGCTGACGGCGCCCAGTCTCAAGGGCTGACCACCGCGCTTATTCGCCGTTAGGTTGAATGGGCACGTGATCACCACCATTGACCCGCGCTTAGCCGCAACTGCTATCGCCGGTGGCCATCTGGCTGCGGTGCCGACCGAGACCGTCTACGGGCTCGGTGCCTTGGCCAGTGATGCGCGAGCCGTGGCACGTATTTATGCGGTTAAAGGTCGCCCGGCCGATCACCCACTCATCGTGCATGTTGTTGATGCGGTGGCATTTGGCGCATGGGGCGTGCGCATCCCGACTTACGCCCATGCCTTGGCCGCAGCCTTTTGGCCCGGTCCAATAACTTTGGTGGTGCCCAGATCTGAACGCGCCAAGGACTTCGTAACCGGTGGCCAGGACTCGGTAGCCATTCGGGTGCCGTCCCATCTCGACGCTCAATCACTGCTCATCGAATTATGCGAAATCACCAATGACCGGGCCGTCGGGATCGCAGCGCCCAGTGCGAACCGGTTCGGACGGGTCAGCCCAACTACGGCTACACATGTCCTCGACGAAATAGGTGGGTTGCTTCAGGGTGAAGATGTGGTTCTGGACGGCGGCGACTGCTCCGTCGGGGTGGAGTCGACGATCATCGACTGCACCGGCCCGAACCCGCGCCTGCTGCGACCCGGCGCCATCACCACCCAAGATGTGGAAGCAGTATCCGGGCTCAAGGTCACCCACGACTCAACCGTCCGCGCCTCCGGCACCCTCGCCTCGCACTACTCCCCCGACGCCGCGGTGCACCTGCTCACTGCGGCCGATATTGCTGCTGAAATTGCCGGCGCCGGCCAAGGTGTTATCGGACTCCTTGCACTTGCTGATATCGAAACCCCAATCGGGGTCGTGCGGCTGGCGGTGCCGAGGGATGCGGAGGAGTACGCGCGGGTGCTCTACGCCGCCCTGCGGGAAGCCGATGCCCTGCAGCTTGAGGCGATACTCGCGGTGCCACCGGCAGCGACCGGGGTTGGCGTTGCGGTCATCGATCGGCTGATCAGAGCCGCGGCGGGGGCTTAGCGACTACTTCGGTGATAAGCGCAGTGCTGCATCAAGCCGGATAACCTCACCATTTAGATAAGCATTCTCGATGATCGCTGCAACAAGCTTCGCAAACTCATCGGGGCGGCCCAAGCGCTTGGGAAACACCGGTGTTTTCGAAAGCTGCTCCTTCATCTCCGGCGGCGCGAACGAATAAATTGGGGTGTCGATCAATCCCGGGGCAATCGTCATCACCCGAATACCGGCCGGCGCTAGGTCGCGGGCGAGCGGCAAGGTCATGCCTACTAGCCCGCCCTTGCTGGCGCTGTAGGCCACCTGACCCACTTGCCCGTCGAAGGCGGCTACCGACGCCGTCATGATGACAACTCCGCGTTCACCATCATCATTCGGTTCATTTGCGGACATCACCGCCGCGCTCTGACGTACCACGTCGAATGTCCCGATGAGATTGACGCCTATCACCTTCGCGTAGTTCGGCAACGATGCCGGCTGCCCCGCACGATCCATTGTGCGCTCCGCGATGGCGATGCCGGCGCAACTTACGGTCACGTCGAGCCGCCCAAATTTTGCAACCGTGGCAGCAACGGCGGCAGCAACTTGATCTTCCTTGCTGATGTCGGTCTTAGCCACCAAAACTCGATCACCAAGTTCAGCGACCAGAGCATTGGCTTTGTCTTCGGACAGGTCAACAATGGTGACGCCCTTTGCGCCGTCAGCAATCGCGCGACGGACAACCGCCTCACCCAAACCCGAGGCGCCACCGGTGACGAGAACCACTGCATCTTGCAACTGCATGCCATTGCTCCTTTTGTGTGAATCCGACGCTATTCGTAACCGAGTTCGTGCAATCGCTCGTCATCAATACCGAAGTGGTGCGCAATCTCATGGACGACGGTGATCCGGACTTCGTCAATGACCTCTTCGAGACTTTCACACATCTCCAGCGTCGGGAGGCGAAAGATGGTGATCTGGTCGGGCAACGTCCCAGCGTAAGAACTGTCGCGCTCGGTCAGCGGGATGCCGGTATAGAGCCCCAGCAGGTCCGGCTCATCGGCGGGCGGCTCATCGGCCACCACCACCACCACATTAGTGAGGGCCGCCGCCAACTTCGGTGGGATCAGATCCAAGGCCTGGGCCACCAAGTCTTCGAATTCGACCGCCGACACCTCAATCACCTCCCCATTATGGGTTGGCTGCGACCCTGTGGCTGGGCCAGAGCCCTGCGCTGCTCCCCATTAGCACCTAACGGGGGCCTGCCCGTATGCTTGGCCCGTCGCCAGCGGCTTAATGGTCGACGGAGATGCTCGTAGGTCCACATCGTCTAGTGGCCTAGGACACCGCCCT
>SYJA01000019.1 GCA_005798555.1 Actinomycetota bacterium | reverse complement strand
CGATCGCGAGAAGTACAACGCGCGCCCGTGCATGTCGCAGACGACCTTCACCACATTCGGACTGTGGTACGTCTCGATGTCGGCAATCGGCACTGCGAGCGTGGCCATGTCCGAGCCGTTGCGCATCAGGTGCAGGGCCGCTTGGTAGGTGGCACACCCGCCCACGATCACCGGAACATCGAGCTGGTGGATGAACTCCTTCAAGTTTAGTGGCTCACCATTACCCGAAACATGTTCGGCAGAAACGGTGGTGCCCCGGATGACGATGATGTCGGCACCGGCCGCCACCGCACGTGGCGCCAACTCTGCGGTGCGCTGCGGGCTGACCGCGACCGCTACTGTCACGCCGGCGTGCTTCATCTCCGCAACCCGCTGGCCTACCAGGTCAAGGTCAACCGGCTCTGCATAAATCGCTTGCATCCGAGCCGTTACCTGGTCATCTGGCAACTGCCTGATCTCGTCGAGCAGGGCCGACGGATCCGCGTACCGCCCCCAGACACCTTCTAGGTTGAGAACCGCAAGCATGCCAAGGCCGGTAAGGGTCAGCGCCGAGCTGGGGCTGACAATCGAGTCCATCGGAGCCGCAATAAATGGCAGCTCGAATCGATAGGCGTCGATGGTCCAGGACGTCGAAACCTCCTGCGGGTCACGGGTGCGCCGGCTCGGCGCAATAGCCACCTCATCGAATGAATATGCTCGGCGGGCACGCTTGGCGCCACCGATTTGGATGTCGGTCACTTAAGTCCTATCGGCTGGAGTAATTAGGTGCTTCGATTGTCATTTCGACATCGTGTGGGTGACTTTCCCGCAAGCCGGCGGCGGTGATCCGCACGAAGGATCCCTTAGCGTGCAGTTCGGGGATCGTTGCGGCACCCGAGTACCCCATGGCGGCGCGCAGGCCGCCAACTAATTGGTGAGCAACCGCACTCAGCGGGCCGCGATAGGCGACGACTCCTTCAATGCCTTCGGGCACCAATTTGTCATCGCTCAAAACATCATCTTGGAAGTAGCGATCCTTGCTGTAGGAGCGGGCTTGCCCGCGCGACTGCATGGCACCAAGCGAACCCATGCCCCGATAAGACTTGAACTGCTTTCCATTGACGAACACCACATCACCCGGGGCCTCGTCGCAACCGGCCAATAACGACCCGAGCATCACGGTGTCGGCACCGGCAACCAAGGCCTTTGCGATATCACCCGAATACTGCAGGCCACCGTCACCGATCACCGGCACGCCCGCTGGTCCGGCCGCCAAGGATGCCTCATAGATGGCCGACACTTGTGGGACGCCAACCCCGGCAACAACCCGTGTGGTGCAAATCGACCCGGGGCCTACCCCGACTTTGATGCCATCTGCTCCCGCGTCGATCAAGGCTTGGGCCCCGGCGCGCGTGGCAACGTTGCCGCCGACTATGTCGATAGAAGTTTCGCGCTTGAGGAGACGGACCATTTCGATGACCGCGCGCGAATGACCATGTGCGGTATCGACGATCAGGAAATCAACACCCGCCTCGACGAGAGCCCGGGCGCGTTTGTCGGCGTCCTCACCAACACCGATAGCGGCACCCACGACCAATCGCCCAGCTGAATCCTTCGTGGCCAATGGATACTTGTCGCTCTTGACGAAATCCTTAACGGTGAACAACCCGCGCAAACGGCCATCGGAGTCAATCAGCGGCAACTTCTCTACCTTGCGAGTGGCAAGCAACTGCAAGGCTGCTTCCGGCTCGATCCCCACTTGGGCGGTAACTAACGGCATCTGGGTCATGACTTCACGCACCGGACGACTCATGTCATCTTCGAAGCGCATATCGCGATTGGTGACGATGCCGACTAGTACGCCACCATCGTCAACCACCGGCACGCCAGATATGCGGTAACGCCCGCACAGCCGGTCAACGTCGGCAAGTGAGTCACCGGGTGAGCAGACGATCGGGTTGGTGACCATGCCGGCTTCGGAGCGCTTGACTAGGTCAACCTGCGTTGCTTGCTCTTCGATGGGCAGGTTGCGGTGCAGTACCCCGACACCGCCACTGCGCGCCATCGCGATGGCCATTCGAGCTTCGGTGACGGTATCCATGGCACTTGAGACGAGCGGTACCCGAACGCTGATATTTCTGGTTACCCGCGAGGAGGTGTCCACCTCACTTGGCACTACATCTGACTCGGCGGGCAAGAGCAGGACATCGTCAAAAGTGAGGCCTAGGTACGCAAATTTCTCCGGTAACCCTTGAGTCGGCATACCCGAAGGCTACTCTCCTACTAACCGAGTGATTCTCGACACCGCCTCGGTGAAGTCAAAGACCCGCTCCACGCCCGCTGGGATAGCCCCACCCCAGCCCGGCCCCCCGATGACCACCGCCGGTGCCGGCCGAATCTGGCGCAGGGCGGCAAGTGGCAGCGCATCCCCGGTTTCGGCCAATTGCGACCAGACGAAAACCGCGATCGGCCCCGACCGTTGAGCCGTTCTTACCAGTGCCTCAGTTGGCACCCGCTGCCCCAGTATTCGAACTTCGATGTGCCGCTCGGCCAGCGCCCCGCCCAAGGCGGTGATGGCAAGTGAGTGTAGATCTTCTGGGGCTGAGGCCAGCAGCACCGGGCGCAGATTCACCGGGGTGCGCATTCTTTCGATCACCGCACCAAAACATGACTCGATGACTGTGGTGAACAGGTGCTCGACCTCAATGCCTTTACCGGTGGCCGCCCAATTGGCGCCAAGCTCCACGAGCACCGGTGTCAGCAAGGACTCCCAAGTCCAGATCACGCCCCGTTTTTCAATGGACTCGGCGATGATCCCCCGGCAGGCCCCGGTGTCGGCTGAACTAGCGGCCCGGGCCAAACCGCGAATCGAAGCTTTTTCCGGGCCAGCCGGCGCCGGCACCCGGAATCCGCTAACCAGCGGTCCGCTAACCAGCGGTCCACTTAAATCTGCGGATGCCGGCACTTGGCCCGGGGCGCCGGCTGGTACCGCCCGCGCCGCCTCACCCGGAGTTACCCCGGAGTTGATCAAGCGCCGAACCTGATCCAAGCGCGCCAGATCAGCAGCCGAATACCGCCGATGGGCACCGAGTTGATGCCCGCTGGGCCCCAGGCCGTAACGGCGATCCCAGGTCCGCAGGGTTGCCGGTGCAATCCCCAGCCGACGGGCCACCGCGGCCACGGTCAATCCGGGAGTCGTATCGGGGCTCACGCCGGCAATTTCAACTTGTGCCCCATCTTGGGCCGGATTTGCCATACCGCATTGTGCAGTTAATTAGGTCACATTGCAGCCTGAAAACGCGCAATCCCCGGTATTGGCGTAAAAAAGTTAGGTCGAACTCAAACTTGTTCACTTTTGGGGCTTGACTAATCTATGAAGCGTTTTGTATAGTCGGGGCACCAGCAAATTGGAGGACTAATGCCTGATATTTCCCGGCTACCGGGACCGAACAGCGATTTTTGGGATTGGCAATTGCTCGCAGCCTGCCGCGGTGAGGACCCCAGTGCCTTCTTCCATCCAGATGGCGAGCGGGGCCCGGCGCGAGCGGCGCGGGAGAAGGCGGCCAAGGCGATCTGCAACAACTGCCCAATTAAGACCAAGTGCGCCGACCATGCCCTTGAAGTGCGGGAGCCATATGGGGTTTGGGGTGGGCTGTCCGAGGAGGACCGCGAGGTCATCTACGCCAGGCGCGCTCTCGCGTCCTAACGTTTGACGCAACCACGGCCCTGGCGGGCGCTTCTTGCCAAAAATTTTAGGGGCGCCGCGCTCTCGCGCGACGCCCCTAGAATATTTCGTGCTAGTGACTGTGGCCGTGACCTCCGTGGCCGTGGCCCCCGCCTTGCTCCGCCGGCTGCTCCACGCGCTTCTCCACGACGAGGGCTTCGGTAGTCAGCAACATAGCCGCAATGGACGCCGCGTTTTGCAATGCCGACCGCGTCACCTTGACCGGGTCGATAACTCCTGCCGCCATCAAGTCCACGTACTCCCCTGTTGCGGCATTTAGGCCGTGACCAACCGGGAGATCGGCAACTTTGGCGACGACGACATAGCCCTGCTCGCCCGCATTCTCCGCGATCCAGCGCAGTGGCTCACTGGTGGACCGGCGCACAATACCGACTCCGGTAGCTTGGTCACCGGTCAGGCCGAGGTCGCCATCAAGGCAGGCCGAGGCCTGCACCAGCGCGGTGCCACCCCCGGAGACGATGCCCTCTTCGATGGCGGCCCGCGTTGCCGACACTGCGTCTTCAATGCGGTGCTTCTTTTCTTTGAGTTCAACCTCAGTGTGCGCACCGACCTTGATGACGACGACGCCGCCGCCTAGCTTGGCCAACCGCTCCTGCAACTTCTCGCGATCCCAATCCGAATCGGTGTTCTCGATCTCGTTACGAATCTGTGCCACCCGGTCCGCGACCAGAGCGTGATCCCCGCCGCCGTCAACGATGGTGGTGTTGTCCTAGGTCACCACAATGCGGCGCGCCGAACCCAGCACTTCAAGACCCACCTGATCGAGCTTGAGCCCGACCTCGGGGGATACGACGGTCGCGCCGGTCAAGGCCGCTAGATCTTGCAGCATTGCCTTGCGACGATCGCCAAAAGCCGGAGCCTTGACCGCGACCGAAGAGAAAGTGCCGCGGATTCGGTTGACCACCAGGGTCGAAAGGGCCTCACCATCGACGTCTTCAGCGATGATCAGCAGCGGTTTGCCGGCCTGAACGACTTTTTCCAACAGCGGCAGCAGCTCTTGGACACTGGAGACCTTGTTCTGCACCAACAGCACTCGGCCGTCTTCGATCACCGCCTCCATGCGCTCGGAGTCGGTAACGAAGTATGGGGAGATGTAGCCCTT